>CAZILO010000196.1:0-1548 GCA_964540085.1 uncultured Thermotogae bacterium | reverse complement strand
CGGCGGACGCATCGTAGCTAACGAGCGGGATGGGAAGATAGTTGGCGATCTCGCCCGCCGCGCCAAGAACGCCACTTCCCGGCCCACCGCTTCCGTGCGGCGACGAGAACGTCTTGTGGAGGTTGAAAAAGCACATGTCGAACCCCGCTTCTTTTGCACGTGTGATCCCGAGGATTCCGTTGGCGTTTGCTTGATCATAGCAGCACAGCCCACCGACACGGTGCACGCGCTCCGTGAATTCGGCGATACGAGGGTTGAAGATCCCGGTATCTTCAGGGTTGGTGATGAACAGGGCTGCTGTCCGATCGGACACCGCGGCGGTCAGCTTCTCGATGTCGGGGAGCCCGTCCGGCCCCGGCGGAATGACGATTGGCTTGAACCCTGCTACCCGTGGAGCGGCAGCGTCGGACGGATGCGAAAACAGCGTGGTGATAATCTCATTGCGATCCTCGCCCCGGTCGGCGAAGTATGCCCGTACCATGCACGCCATTGCGTAAATCGCGTGTGACCCGCCGCCGGGCTGCAGGCTGAACCAATCGAGCCCGGAGATCTCCTGCAGAAACAGGTCGAGTTTGTACATGATCTCCAGAATTCCCTGCACGGTCGATTCGTCCTGGAGCGGGTGAAGCGCGGTCAGCTTCGGCGAGGTCGCGAATCGCTCGTTCACCACCGGGTTGTACTTCATCGTGCATGTCCCCTGGCCAACGTCGATGTTCAGGTCACGTCCCAGATTCTCCTGGGCAAGACGGAGGTAATGCTGCAACACGCGGGATTGGGACATCTCGGGGAGTACGGGTGGGACATCGCGCCGCATTCCCGCTGGAATCTGAGCGAGGGCATCTCCGGCCTTTGTCTGGATGTCTGATTCAAGCGCTGGAACAATGATTCCTCTCTCGCCGGGGACACTCAGCTCATAGATCACCGGTTCATTCCAGCGCGCCTGATGAAACCGCCGCGTTCCCGCCGTCATTCTCCGTCCCTCACGATCGCGGCGATCGCGCGTACGAGCCGGTTGATATCAGCGTTGGTATGTACCTCGGTTACGCAGTACAGTGCGGATTGCCCGATGTCGGGAAAAGCGTGTGTCAGGTCGTGCCCACCGAAAATCCCATGACGCCGGAGCGCTGCATTGACCGCGGCAACGGTCATCCCGGTTCCGGAGAAATCAACGACAAATTCCTGGAACGACGGCGCGGTGAACCGTGGCGCCCGCACCCCGGGGATCTCGTTCAACTGGGCAGCGGCGTACGCCGCCCGCGCCACGATCGTTTCCCCAACCTCCCTCATCCCGGTCGGCCCCATCAGAGCGAGATAAACGCCGGCAGTAATCCCCCACAGTGCGGCCATCGTCCCCACGAATTCCTTTGACTGTTCCCGCGCAGCAAACGACGTTCGCTCCCAGGCAACGTCTCCGAACCCCCACGCGCGATCGACGGTGGGCGCGATTCCAAACAGGCGCAGTGGATATTCGGCGACAAACCGCTCCTCGTCAGTGGTGGCGATGAAGCCGCCGCGACCGCCGCCGTACTGCATCCGTACCCCGAGGGG
>CAZILO010000195.1:0-1558 GCA_964540085.1 uncultured Thermotogae bacterium | reverse complement strand
TGGCAGAAGCTCTCGCCAAGAGATTTTCTTTAGAGGCAGTGGCGATCACGCTGCGGGAGAATCTATCGGTGTGGAAGAACAGATGGAGTGCTATTGTCTACGCTGATAGGAAGATCCACCGTGCTCCAAGCTACGAGATCGAGATCGTCGATCGAGTAGGAGCAGGGGATTCGTTCGCCGGTGGGTTCCTCTTCGGATACCTCAAGGATGGTCCAGCTACTGGTGTCCGATATGGGGTAGGGATCTCCGCGCTTAAACAGACTAATCCCGGTGATCTCGTGTGGGCCACTCGCGAAGAAGTGGAGCGACTCCTCGCCGGTGGTGGACTGCGGATCGTGCGGTGAACTGCATCCTCCGCCCAGTTTTGGCGCTGTTTGTCAATCTCTGGGTATAAGCACCGCCGCTCCCTTTATTCGCCCGGCACGCAGTTGGGCGATCGCCTCGTTTGCCTGGGATAGAGGGAACTCATGTACGTGCGTTTCGATCGGGAACTCGCTCGCGATCGCCATGAACTCCTCACCGTCGCGGCGGGTGAGGTTGGCCACAGAGCGGATTACGCGCTCTTCCCACAAAAGATCGTAGGAAAACGCCGGTATATCGCTCATGTGAATTCCGGCGCACACCACAGTTCCGCCTTTGTCAACCGCGCGCAGGGCGGCGGGAACGAGGGAACCTACCGGAGCGAAGATGATCGCCGCATCGAGCTTATCGGGAGGAGGCGCCGTTGAATCTCCTGCCCACACCGCCCCCAGGCTGCGCGCAAAGTCCTGTTTCGCCCGGTCACCAGGGCGGGTAAACGCATACACTTTCTTCCCCTGATGGATCGCGACCTGAGCAATAACGTGCGCTGCGGCCCCGAACCCGTACATTCCAATCGCATCACCGTCCCCGGCCATCCGGTAGGCGCGGTAGCCGATGAGGCCGGCGCACAGGAGCGGTGCGGCGTGGGCATCGGAATATCCTTCCGGTATTGGAAACGTGTAGCGGACATCGGCGACGGTGTATTCCGCATAACCGCCATCGCGCGTATAGCCGGTGAACTGTGCATTCTCACACAAATTCTCCCTTCCGCTACGGCAATAGCGACATGTGCCGTCCGTATACCCAAGCCATGGCACCCCCACGCGGTCGCCGATCTCATACTCCGTTACTCCAGCCCCGCGGGCGACCACCCGCCCCACGATCTCGTGCCCGGGAATCAACGGCAGTTTCGGATGAGGCAGTTCCCCATCGATGATATGCAGATCGGTGCGGCAAATTCCGCACGCCGCAATGTGCAACAGAACCTGACCCGGACCGGGTGACGGGATTGGGACCCGTTTGAACTGCAGTGGTTGGCCTGGTTTTTCAAGGACCATCGCCGGCATTGTGTCAGTCTTATTCATGATTTACCTCCTAGTGGCTGCCGCAGAGAGTTTATGCCCGCTGGGAGGCGCTCGCCACATCGTGAGCCAAGAACCAAAACAATGACTGGGCCAAGGTTTTAGGAAACGGTGGTCTTCACAAATCCTTCACAACTTCGGTCTATAATTTTTGTCTGAAACCGGCAAACCTCTCT
>CAZILO010000194.1:0-1584 GCA_964540085.1 uncultured Thermotogae bacterium | reverse complement strand
GACCGTGGCGGGCGCTGGGATCGTTCCTCGCCAAGGTGCCCGGGTTTCTCGGCGGCAGCCGCGACCAAGCGCGGGCCGCGTTCGCCCATACAATCAAGTTGGGGCCGAACTTCCTGGAGAACTACGTCGACGCCGCGGAGTACGTCTACAAACCGGATAAAGATTGGACCAGTTTCTGTTCCGCGCTTCGCACCGCCATCAAATTAGGCAAAGATCCAACCGCGATGGCGGCGTGGCCGTTGTACAACGCGCTTGCGCTCAACCGGGCGAACGCGCTCATAACCGCGGGGCGATGCAAATGACTACAGCACCTCCCGGGAAGTTACGTCCACTCGAGATCGCCCGCGATCTGGACGGATTTGGCAACCTGGTCGAGATTGCGTTCACCGGCGAACTTGCCCGCCGCGGCATCGCTCGCCGTCTCATCGAAGCGGCGATCGCACACGCCCGCACCAATGGAGCTACTGCCTGCATCCTCGACGTACGCACAGACAACGCACCGGCGTACGCACTCTACACAAATCTGGGGTTTGTACATTACGACGGAACAAGCGAGTACAAGCTGGAAACGATCACTGATCGTCCCGCACCGCCGCTTCCACCGGGTTATTCAATTCGCCCCTGGAAGCGGGCGGCGTGGCGCGTCGGCTACAAACTTGCCCTTGCCGAAACCCCGGCGCGGGCGCAGGAATTCCTTCCCGTGCGCGAGGGAGAATACCGGACTGCTTTACTACAACGGACACTGGGACCGTTCCTGATGCGCCTGCAGGGACTCGATCAGCACCGGTACGTCGTCGTCCACGGTGATCGTCCGGTCGCCACGCTGCGCCTGATCGCGCAACGGGGCAACAAGGGAACGCATGACATCCACGTCCAGTTCGATCCCGCCCATCGGGAAGCGGTCGCTGCTCCTCTCATCTCCCAGGCGCTCGCGCTCCTCACCGGCTACCCCACCAGGAACGTACTGATCACGGTTCGGACCGAGTTCAGCGATCTGATAAATGTGCTGGAAGCGTACGGGTTCACCCCAATCGAACACACCCATCGCCTCGGGCTGAAACTTACAGACTAACCTACGCCAGCGACCACTGCCCGCCTCGCTCCGGATGGAGTCGTGCGGTATACTGACCGGGTAAATGGCACACCAACGTACACCAACAGATATCAGTGACGCCGATGCCGCGCGGGCGCTGTCCAAGGTGGAAGTGACCGGGTTTGAGGCCCGCCACTACGACACGCTCATGAACGTGCTCACCGCCGGCACATACCCGTGGTTCATCCGGCGCGTGGTGCGCGCTATGCGCATCCGCCCCCACGACGCGATCTTGATCTTTGGAGCAGGAACCGGCCGCAACGCCTGTCTGATGGCACGCTATCTCGCGGCGGATGGACGGATCGTAGGGCTGGAGATCGGGCGGGAAATGCGGGCTCAGGCAACGCAGCGCTGTCGTCGGCATGACAACGTCAAATTCGTCGACCGCCGCATCGAACAGCCGCTCCCGTACGCGGGTGAATTCGACAAAGTGTTCATGTCGTTCGTCATGCACGGGTTCATTCAGGATGACCGGGAGCGGATCATCGCAA
>CAZILO010000193.1:0-1676 GCA_964540085.1 uncultured Thermotogae bacterium | reverse complement strand
CGGTTCGCTCCAGGACCTCTTGCCCACCAGCGTCGATCTCGACGAGCCCGCTCTTTCCGGTTCCTTTTCTCCCGGAGACGACCGCGCGGATCGCCCGCTCCACTTGCCGAGCAAGGTAGTCGGCCAGCGCGATCCTCCGCACCCGGTTTTCGAACAGCTCCGGCGGAAGTCCAGCCACGGACTGCGGCACGCGCAGACGGATCTTCGACGGCGCGGCGAACGGGTCGCCCTGCACGTGATCGATATATAACGTAAACGACGGGAACGAGTAGCTCCCCGCGATATCGTTGTATGCCTTGTACCCGCGGCCGTCGAGCCGGGCAAGTGTTTGTCGCAGATTGCTTACGTCCATAGTTACAATGATACACGATCACCGTGAACGTTCGCCTCTGATTGGCGAACCAGCATCATACGGATATATACTGCCGTAACGTACCCCCAAAGGAGGCATGACATGCGTGTGTTTGTTACCGGCGGCACGGGCTTCATCGGATCCGGGGTTGTGCGGGCGCTACTCGCGGCTGGCTACAAAGTACGCGCTCTCGTCCGTTCAGGCGCGGATATGCGCAATCTTGCAGGGCTCGATATTGAAACCGTACGCGGGGATATCACTATGCCGGCGTCACTGGACAAGGCAATCGCGGGATGCGAAGCAGTGATTCATACCGCCGCCTTATACTCGTTTTGGGTACGGGACCGCGGCCTTATCCATCACGTGAACGTCGATGGGACGAAGAACGTGATCGAGGCAGCGATGCGAGCGGGGGTTGAGCGGATTGTGTACACAAGCTCAGTGGCAGCGCTTGCCGTTCCCACGGGGCAAACGCCGGTTACCGAGGACACACCGATCAACCCGCGCAACATTATCGGCGATTACAAGCGCAGCAAATATGATGCGGAGCAACTGGCGCTGCGTTACGCTCACGATGGTGTCCCGGTGGTGATCGTGAATCCGACATTTCCGGTTGGACCGCGGGACATCAAGCCAACCCCCACCGGCCGCACGATCCTCGATTTCCTGAATCGCCGCATGCCCGCGTATGTAGAGACGGGAATGAACGTGGTTGCGGTGGAGGACGTGGCCCAGGGGCACGTCCTCGCACTGGAAAAAGGGCGCATTGGGGAACGCTACATCCTTGGTGGCATGAACATGACGATGGCGGAACTGCTCCGCCTACTGTCCACCATCACCGGGATACCAGCCCCGCGGATTCGCCTTCCCTACTACCCGATCCTCGCACTGTCGTATCTCAATGCCGCTTGGTGCCGGACGATGGGGGGTACGCCGCGCATGACCCCGGACACGATCAGAATGTCGCGTCACTACATGTATTACGATCCTAGCAAGGCAATTCGCGAGCTTGGGCTGCCGCAAACACCGGCGCGCACGGCGCTAGAACGGGCGGTCACGTGGTTTCGCGCCAACGGCTACGTGCGCTCTCAGTGACCGTTGTGGTTGCGGGGATCGGCAATGATGTATGAGATGAGGTCGTCAATCCGCGTGGTAGCGAGGCAAATTGAGGAGTCGGCCGCGCCGTAGTACATCCACAGTTCGCCGTTGCGCACAATTCCACCACATGGGAACACGACATTGGGAACGTCGCCGGTGCGCTCGTACGGGGCCTGCGGGCCGAGGATCCAGTGGTGCGTGCGCGCCATCAAATGCTGTGGCTGTT
>CAZILO010000192.1:0-1769 GCA_964540085.1 uncultured Thermotogae bacterium | reverse complement strand
TGGCTTTGTCGGTGGCGCGATTTCCGCTTCTGCGAGGAGCGGTAGATCGCCGATCACCACCCGCCGGGGCCCGAACACCTGTACAACGGCATTTTCCAGCTTCGCTTGCTTGCGGCGGCAGTACTCCCGTTTAAACTCGGAATCAACTGCGATCGTTATTTGGTCAGAATCGACGCTGACAGCGCTGGGATCTTTGGGCAGACAGGCACGCAGGATGCGATCATCGATCGCATCCAACACTGCATGCCACCTGTCGTGCTCCTCTTCGCCCCGTGGACGCCTATCCATGTGCATTCACCATCCTTGTCATGCGCAAGTCTTATTCTCTACTGACATCACGGTAAAGTCAACACCTAATCGGATGTGGCAAACCACGCCGTCAACCGTGACAGCAGTTCATCCCCGCTGCCGACCGCCTGCGCTCCCACGGGCAACGAAGAGAGAAATACCTTGCCGTAGCCCTTTTCCACCACACGACGATCGGTTATGATCACTGCCCCCCGATCCGCCCGCGTGCGGATCAACCGTCCCACCCCTTGGCGAAACTTGAGCACCGCCTGGGGAACGGCGAGCTCATAAAACGGGTCCCGCCCCGCCGCTGCTATGCGCCCACTCATTGCGGCGGTGATCGGGTCGGTAGGCACGGGAAACGGAAGCCGTGTGATGATGAGGATTTCGAGGTCCTTGCCCGGGAAATCGACCCCTTCCCAAAACGAGTCCGTTCCCAGCAGGACCGCACCGCCGTCGCTGCTGCGGAACCGTTCGATCAATTTCGCCCGTGGTCCGTCGATTCCTTGCGCAGTAACTTTACCAGCGAGCCGAGCGTGCACCGCATTCAACAGGCGATAAGACGTGAATAGCACGAGCGTTTTGCGCTTAATGTGGGCCGCAATTTCCTCGATCATGGCAGCAAGCGCGGCGGCGTAATCGGCCGATTCACCGTTCACCGCTGGAAGGAACGTTGGCAGATAAACCCGCATTTTGTCGCGGTAGGAAAACGGGTTTGGCACCACTGCCCGGTTCGCTGGCGCGGGAGCGTTCTGCAATCCAAGTGTGCGTTCCACGTAGTCGAACCCGCCGCCGAGGGATAGTGTCGCTGACGTGAGGACAAGCCCGCGCACGTGTGGATAGAGAGAGGTAGCGATGATCTCGTCAACGGCGAGTGGGGAGGCGTGCAACCGCAACTCACTCTCGCGGCGTTCGTACCACTTGACCTCCGCATCCGCAGCGGGGGCGAACAACGTGCGATACAATCCCGCAATCGCGTCCGCTTCTCCGCGCAGACGTTCCCCTTCACGCTGGATCACGTCTGGCTCCAACTCCTCCTCCACCGCAGCGATTGTCGCGGTCAACTGCCCGAGTAACGCAGTGATTCTCTCCCCGTCCCCCGTAAAAGCGGCTATCTCCGGGAGAGCAGCCCGCGGCTCCGGAGGAAGAGCGGTTCCGATGTGGGTGAACACACGCCCGTTCGCGGTCCGCAGTTGGTCAACCAACTCCTTGATGCGAACAACGCGGGGATCGTCCATCGCCAACGGAATCCGGGTCACCCACCCGCTGTCACGGGCACCACGGCGATGGTGGACATCCCACAGGAATCCATCCAACGTTGTCGGAGACAGCGTTGCCGTGAACGCATTCCGCGCCGCCGCCTCGAGGGCATGCGCTTCGTCGACGATCAGATAATCGTAATCACCAAGAATGGAGCGGTCGGTGGCGAGGTCGGCGAACAACAGCGCGTGGTTGACGACGACGATGTTGGCCTCGCGCGC
>CAZILO010000191.1:0-1894 GCA_964540085.1 uncultured Thermotogae bacterium | reverse complement strand
AATGATGCGGTGGTACGGGAGAATAAGGTGAGCGTTTCCCGCGATGATGATCTCGGGCGCTTCTCCACGATGCGCGCTAATCGCGTCGTACTCATCACGCAACACCCACATATCGATGACCATCCCAGTTGCCAACACTGATCGTACCCCCGGGTAAAACGCCCCCGCCGGCACCTGGTGCGTCCCGAATTTCACCCCGCGGTCAATCACTGTGTGGCCGGCATTCGGCCCGCCGTTGAACCGGACGACCATCGCCGCGTCGCGCCCGAGAAGGTGCGTGATCTTTCCCTTGCCCTCGTCGCCCCACTGCATTCCTAGGACCGCCGTTGCCATCTAACCCTCCTTAACGCGTGTGAGGCAGAACTTCATGAGAGATCCTTCGATTTCAACCGACTCATTGTATTCGCAATCGGAAACCTCACCGTTTTCCATCGTCACCGCCAGGACCTCAGCGCGCACGAAATCAGCGTTGCGGTCAAGGATGCCGCATAAATCAGGATCGCCAGCGTAGGAGAGTTTGATGCGATCGGTGACCTCGAACCCGGCGTCCTTGCGCATTACTTGAATCCGGTGCACAAGTTCACGCAGGAGCCCCTTCTCCCGCAGGGCAGCATCAATACGGGTGTCAAGAACGAGGCGAAGTTCGCCCTCGGCCGCAAGCACAAATCCATCCGGAAGCGTTTCCGAAAATTCGACATCGTCCGCACTAATCTCAGCCACCATTTCATCCGGAAGCTCAACCGCGACCGGCCCAGTGGCAAGTCGCGTTCGCAACTCATCCGCGTCTTGAGACTGGATCCACTTTGCCACCGCCGGGGCTGCCTTCCCCAACCGTGGGCCAATGGTGCGGAAATTGGGAGCGGCGCTGGATTTCATGTGGGGTGAGAGATCGGGCACAACAACGATGTCCTCTACGTTGAGCTCGGTCTTTAACAGTTCCACCACCTCCGCAGGGAGGACAGTCTCCCGCGGCGCCTCGACAAGCACACGCGCCAGTGGCTGCCGCACCTTCACCTGCGCCTGATGGCGGGCCTGATGCCCCAGCGACGCAATTCGACGCGCAAATTCCATCGCTTCCTCCAACTTCACATCGACCGCGCCAGTGTCGGCCTGCGGATAATGACACAAGTGGACACTCTCCGGATCGGCGCTGGTACGCAGCCGCCGGTACATTGCCTCAGCGATAAACGGGACAAACGGCGCAAGAAGCTTAGAAAGATCCATTAACACACGATACAGGGTGGAATACGCCGCCACCTTGTCCGGCCCCATCCCACCCTTCCAAAACCGTCGCCGCGACGTGCGGATATACCAGTTGGACAGCTCGTCTACGAACCGCTCGAACGCGGCAGTAGCGGACACCACATCATACCCATCGAGCGCCGCGACCACCTCGCCAGTCACGGAGGCAAGACGAGACAGGATCCAGCGGTCGAGAACGGTTAAGCTCCCACCGCGGTCATGCGTGGGATCGAACCCGTCGATCGCCGCGTACAACGCAAAGAAGTCGTAGGAGTTGCGCACGGTGTCAAGGAATTTGTACAGCGGCTCCTTTACGTCCTCCTCACCGAGACGCTTCGACTTCCACGGCGCGCTCGACGAATACAGATACCACCGCAACGTATCTGCTCCGTACCGTTCAATCAGCCCCCATGGGTCGACCACATTTCCCTTGCTCTTGCTCATTTTTATCCCGTCCTGATCGAGCCCGAGCCCGGTGACAACGCAGTTTTTGAACGCTGGCTCGCCGTACAGTATTGTGCTCGTAGCAAGGAGGGTGTAGAACCAACCGCGTGTCTGATCGACCCCTTCGCAGATGAAGTCGGCGGGGAAGCTCTTATTGAATTCATCCTGATTCTCGAACGGGTAATGCCACTGCGCGGTGTGCATCGAC
>CAZILO010000190.1:0-1912 GCA_964540085.1 uncultured Thermotogae bacterium | reverse complement strand
TGTTCACCGATTTTCCCGACGCCGCTGTCGCCGTGCTTACGGAACGAAAAAAGGGAGTGTGATGGCGGCAAAAATTGCGGGATATCTTGTTGACCTCGATGGAACGGTATATTTGGGAGAGCGGCTGATCCCCGGTGCCGACCGAGCGATTGAAACTCTGCGGACACGCGGACGACGAATCGTATTTTTGTCCAACAAACCGCTCCAGTCACGGCGCGACTACGCCGCCAAGCTTACCCGCCTTAAGGTGCCGGCCACCGAAAATGACGTCATCAACTCTTCCTACGTCCTCGCCCGCTATTTATCGCACCATGCCCCAGGAGCCACCGTGTACGCAATCGGTGAGCCGCCGTTGCTCGCTGAGCTCCGCGATGCTGGGTTTACTATTTCTGAGGACCCAAACAAGATCGAGTATGTAATCGCCGCGTTCGACCGCACATTCGACTACCGCAAGTTGAACATCGCGTTTCAGGCACTGCGCCGCGGAGCACGATTCATCGCCACCAACCCTGACCGCACCTGCCCGGTTGACGAGGGGGAAATCCCGGATGCCGCCGGGGTTATCGCTGCCCTCGAAGCAACGACGGGGAGAAAAGTGGAGACGGTGGTGGGTAAGCCATCCCAGCACACGGTCGAAGTCGCACTGGAGCAGCTCGGGTTGCCTGCTGACGCTTGCGCCATGGTCGGCGATCGGTTGGAGACGGACATTGTCATGGGGAAGGGAGCCGGCCTCACCGCGATCCTTACTCTCACGGGGGTAACCTCGCCGGATGCCATCTCCACAGCAGATATAAAGCCGGACTACGTAATCGAGAGCATCGCTGCGCTTCCCGAACTCGATAAACAACTAAACACCTAAGGAGGTGTCGATGACCGATAAGACAGTTTATATTCCAGTAGAAACCCTGGAGCGATTCATGCGCGATGTCTTTATCCGCCTCGGTGTCCCGGAGGCGGACGCAGCAATTTGCACCGAGGTCCTGATTACTTCCGACTTGCGCGGAATCGAGTCGCACGGGGTCGGACGGCTCAAAATGTACTACGATCGAATCAAGCAAGGGATTCTATCACCAATTACAACCATCGAAGTGGTAAAGGAGACCGCGACTACGGCGGTGTTCGACGGCCATGACGGGATGGGACATGTCATTGGGCATCGGGCAATGGAAACGGCAATCAAAAAGGCGAAAGATTACGGTATCGGTGCGGTGGCGGTGCGCAACTCGTCGCACTTTGGGATCGACGGGTACTACGCCCTCATGGCAGTGAGCGCGGGACAGATTGGGCTTTCATTCACCAATGCCCGCCCGTCCGTCGCCCCCACGTTTGGGGTTGCCCCAATGCTCGGCACCAACCCGATCGCATTTGGCGCCCCGACCGACGAGGAGTTTCCGTTCCTGTACGATGCTGCCACCTCAATCACCCAACGGGGAAAGATCGAGGTCCTCGCCCGCGCCGAGAAAGAAACTCCGGCGGGGTGGGTGATCGATCGCCAGGGGAACCTGGCTACCGATACGAATGCCATCCTGGACGGGATCCCAAAGAAACTGTACGCCCTCCTCCCGCTCGGTGGCCGCGGGGAAACGCTCGGCGGACACAAGGGGTACGATTTGGCGACGATGGTGGAGATCCTGTCCGCGGCGCTCGCGGGGGCAGCGTTTCTCGACGGCGTGAGTGGGTTCGATGCCGATGGAAACCCGCGCCCGCACCGACTTGGACATTTCTTTATGGCAATCGATATCGAGCACTTCATTCCACTTGACGAGTTTAAGCGGACTACCGGCGAGATTCTGCGTGCATTGCGAAACTCGCAACGGGAGCCGGGCGAGGATCGTATCTACACTGCCGGCGAGAAAGAGTGGGAGATGGAGAAACGGATACGCGCCGAGGGGGTACCGATCAATCGCAACCT
>CAZILO010000189.1:0-1928 GCA_964540085.1 uncultured Thermotogae bacterium | reverse complement strand
TGAAAGTCGATGGAACCTTGAGCCAGATCTTCGATGTCGCGTACAGCACAGCCATCTCCGAGCGGCCGATCCCGGCGGAGAACGCGCCGAATGCCCCGTAGGTGGTGGTGTGTGAATCCGCCCCTAACACGAGCGTCCCCGGCAGGGCGAATCCCTTCTCCGGCAGGACTTGGTGACAAATTCCAACCCCGCCGTCGTAGAAGTGGGTGATCCCCTGAGCGGCGACGAACTGGCGGATCTCCTTGTGCCCAAGGGCGTACTTTTCGGTGGAAGGTGGTACGGTATGATCGAGCACGATCACGAACCGCTCCGGGTCCTTCACCCGGTCAACGCCGATTTTGGCAAAGATCTTACTGATCGCGGCGGTGTTGTCGTGCGACATGCAGAAATCAGGCGTAACAGTAACAATCTGCCCCGGCTCAACGCGGTCCAGCCCCGCCTTCTGCGCCAATATCTTCTCCGCAAATGTCATTCCCATACCGATCACCCCGCGATCGTGTCGAAGTTCATGAAGTCGGCCAGATGCACGACCACCGCCTCGGGCGTGCGCGGATACGGGTCGCCCTCTTTCGAATGTGTCCCGATGATGTGCTGCACCGCCGGCGGTATCCCGTTGGCATCGGCGAGCGCCACCCCGGAGAACGGATGCCTCACAAGCTTCCCCTGTGCGCTTTTGCGGAACGCTCCGTCAACTTCCTCTATTTCAAGCAGTTTTCCCACGTCGTGGAGGAGCGCACCAGCGAGGAGGACGTCGCGGTCGAGTGCCAGCTTCCCTTGATAGATCTCATCGAACGTCTCGGCGACCGCACGACAGATTCTGGTGACACTGCGCACGTGCTGGGCAAAGTTGATATCGACTTTCTTCGCCAGGGTGAACGGCATACGGGTGATGTCGTCCGGGGTCCATCCCCCCCGCCGCAGCCCGTCAGCCCACGTCGCAATTACTTTGGCACGCAGGTTCGTGTCCTCAATCCAATCAATCTCCGGGAGAATTCGCCTGATTTCGTCGGTCACTTCCATCCCACCACCTTTCTCACTGCGTCGATTATTGTCCCGTCACGCCACTCGATGAGCGCGATTACCTCGTCCCCGAACACCGGTTTGCGCGGCGGGCGCGTGAGCCGATCGGCTTCGGCCTTGATCTCCGCAAGCGTGCGTACAGGAAGACCGGCAGCGATGAACCGCTCCCTGAGGTCTTCCCGCCGCGGATTTACCGCTATTCCCCGCTCGGTGACAATCGCGTCGATCACCTCGCCGGGGGTGGTCACCGTTGTCACGCGGTCAACGATCACCGGGAGCCGCCCGCGCAACGTCGGCACGGTGATCAGAGTTAGCTTCGCACCCGCCGCCACTTCTTGGTGCCCGCCGATTCCATGGAGAAGTTGGCCGTCGGAGTGAGTGTTTACGTTCACGTTGAAGTCAAGATCGACCTCAGTCGCCCCAAGAAACGCAGCGTCGAGCATGTACGTCGAGCACCCGCGCGAGTCGTAGTTCGCGTAATGGCCGGGGTCCATCAGGACATGGTTTTCGTCGTCACGCAGCGATGCGATTGCATCGAGGTCGAACGCCTGGCCGTCGAGGATCGCGCGTACGAGTCCGCGGTGGAGGATGTCAACGAGAAGTTTCGTCCCGCCCCCCATTGCGAAGCTCCCCACGATTCCAGCTTTCTCCATCTCTTCACCGATGAACTTCGTCGCAGCGAGTGAGATCCCGCCCGCCCCGCCCTGAAAGCTGAACCCGTCTTTCAAATACCCGGACGCCTTCACTGCGGCGGCAGCGAGACGCGCGATTTTGAGGCGCGTGGGCGAACGGGTGATCTTCAGCGTTCCGGAAGCGATGCTGTCGGGGTCGCCGATCTCATCGACCACAACTACATAATCAGCCCATCCCTGCTGGATCTCGAATGGATACACCGGATAGGGCTGAAG
>CAZILO010000188.1:0-1933 GCA_964540085.1 uncultured Thermotogae bacterium | reverse complement strand
TGCGGATCGGGTTTATATGGCGGTTGGTACGTCATGCCCTCCGGCGGGTGAGCCGGCCGGCGCGAGAAGTGGTGGCGTTCACGTACGACGGTGAGATCGTCCCACAGCCCGAAGTGACGCGCACGGCGGCAATCGTGTTTTCGTGGTTGGGAATCGTGGTGGCCGGGTCGTTGATCACGGGAGTGTTCACTAACCTCTCCCCGCTGGCGGTGTTTTCCGGCATGGCGTCGGCGGTGGGAAACGTGGGCCCCATGTTCATGTCGCAGGATGCACTGATGGGCATTTCCCCGGTGATCAAGGTATTCTATATCCTGGGGATGCTCGCCGGGCGATTGGAGATTCTGCCGATTCTGTTGATTTTTTCCCGCCGAGTATGGAGATGAGAAACTCACCGCAGAGGCGCAGAGAGCGCGGAGAATCGAAAAGGAGGAACAGCTTGAGAAAAAAGAAAGATGAGAGTCTCGGCTTCCTCTGCGTCTTCGCGGTGAATAGATATTGAGGAGGTATACATGCGCGTTGTTATTGCCGGGGCGGGGTTGGTGGGGCGGCGGTTGGTGGCGCGACTTGCTGCCGATCGTCACGACGTCACTGTTATTGACCTGTCACACGATGTGTGTGAGTTGATCAGTGCGAAGTTCGGGGTGGCAGCGGTGTGCGGAAGCGCGACCGATATCGGGGTGTTGGAGGAGGCGGAACTGTCCCGTGCTGGTGTCGCGGTTGCGCTGATGGGGGACAGCGCCGACAACCTTGCGTTTTCCCTGCTCGCCCATGGAATGGGGGTGCCGCGCATTGTCGCCCGTATGCCCAACCCGCAGTACCGTACCGCATACGAGCAGGCCGGAGTGACCGGGATTATCGACATCGCCGGGTTGTTCATCGATGCCCTCCTGCTTGAGATTGAGCGACCGCAGGCGCGGCAGTTGGGAAGTTTCGCTGATGGTCACGGCGGGATTGTATCGGTGATAGTTTCCGACGGCGGACGCGGGGTGGGAAAGACAGCGGCACAGATTCAATCCGACAAGCGGTTCCCGCGCACGTGTTTGGTCGCCGGAATCGTGCGCGGAGAGGCGGTCATTATCCCCCCGGGTCCGACCGAAGTGCGTCCCAGCGATGCAATCGTGATTGTCGGCGATGCGGATAAGCTCGAAGATGCTGTCGACTACTTCAGCGGCAAGATCGGACTATTTCGGAGGAAACCCACGCTGCCGGATCAAACCCAAGCCGAGCTTGACACGCTGATTGAGGGCAAAGACGACAAGAGCGACACCAATAACGCTAATACCGGTTAACCCGCGGGGCGGTGATTAACAGTCACTGTGGTGAACACGATCTGAAGCGCGACGGTGTACGGTGGGTTGTTATTCGGGTCCGCAGCGGTGGAGTGAACGATGAGCGTGAACTCACGGCGGTGCGGATCGGAAAATCCGGTCTTGTCGCGCAACAGCGGGCTGTAGACAAGACCGCTCTGGCGGATTGACCCGTCCGGTTTGCGCAGCGCGTCGGCCATGGACCATTCCCCACGCAGGCCGGTATAGACGAGTTTCCCGTTCACATAAAGGTCAAATGTACTGGTACCCGCGATCAGGGCATGGGTAGTGGGAAGGCTTGGCCCGCCGAATCCGGTGTCGCCGTAGATGTCGGCATCGGAGACGACGCGGTCTGCGGGCGTGATGTGCGATGATAGGGTGATGTGGCCGGTCAGCTTGGTGGCAGCCGCGACCTGTAACGCGCCGCTGGCCGCGGTGGTGGATACCGTAGCCGTGATCGTCCCGGTGTGAGTTGTGGGATCAACCGCAAGCGTAACATCGCCGGTAATCGGACGCACGTCTTTGCCTGAATACTGAAAATTGTCGCCATACTCGCCTACGACAACCGGGTGATCAGCGCTGATTCGCCACCCGGAAGTTGGTGATGGGGTGATCAGCACCGTAAG
>CAZILO010000187.1:0-1974 GCA_964540085.1 uncultured Thermotogae bacterium | reverse complement strand
GTTTTTTGGCGAGCCCGATCGCCTCGATTCCGTCGAGTTCAAGCTCATCCAACACCGCCAGCGCGACCGCGAGTTGCCCCTTTCCGCCATCGATCAGCAGGAGATCGGGAAACTCGGAGAACTTGCCGTGGGAGACGGTCGGATCGTGCAGCTCGGCGAGGCCACGGCGAAACCGGCGGTGGAGTACTTCGCGCATCATCGCGTAATCGTTCGGCTTTCCCGCCAGGTGTACCTTGAACCGGCGGTATGCGTCGCGGCGGGGACGACCGTCTTCGAACACGATCATCGATCCCGTCGCCTCTCCTCCCTGGGTATTGGAAATGTCGTACGCTTCGATCCGCTGCGGGAACGTGGACAGTGCTAACGCCTCGGCTAACTCGGCCAGCGCGTCGCTCGCCTCTTCCCCCACCAGTGCCGCCGTCACTTGCTCCCGCTTGAGGGAGTAGCGCGCATTCTCGCACGCCATCTCCACCAACCGCCGCTTTTCTCCGCGCTGCGGCACGAGCAGCCGCACCTTGTTCCCCCGCAATGCCGTCAGCCAGTCTGCGATCTCCGCGGCGTCTTCGGAATGGGTGGGGAGCAAAACCTCCTTGGGAACCGTACCCGCGGCGGCGTAGTACTGCGCCAGGAACGCGGATATCACCTCGGGTTCCGCGGGATTCTCCGGTGTGCGCAGGTGAAACGTCTCCCGTCCCGACAGGCGCCCCCCGCGTACGAAGAACACTTCGGCGCACGCACGCGCGCCGTCGATCGCGATCCCAATCGCGTCACGATCAATGGTGTCGGACAGTGCCGCCGTTTGGCGTTCGAGCGCCCGGTTGAGAAACGCAATCTGATCACGGATGTGGGCTGCCTGTTCGAACTTCTCCGCCGCGGCCGCCGCCTGCATCCGCCGACGTAAGTCCCGCACCAGCCCGGTAATCCGTCCTTCGAACAGCATTGCCGCTCCGTTGACCGCGTCGCGATATTCCGCCTCCGAAACGAGTCCGGCACACGGCGCGAGACAGCGGCCGATGTAGTAATTGAGGCATGGCCGACGCGGTTTTTTGAGCGGGAGAGCGAGGTTGCACGTGCGGATGGGAAACAGTTTCTGCGCCAACTTCAGTGTCGCCCGCATTGCCTTGACATTGGTATACGGTCCGAAGTAGCGCGCCCCGTCCCGCGCCCGCCGGCGCACGATCATCACCCGCGGGTAGGGCTCGCTTGTGATCTTGAGATAGGGATAACGCTTGTCATCGCGCAGGCGAATGTTGAACCGCGGTTGGTGCTTCTTGATGAGCGCATCTTCGAGCAGAAACGCCTCCGCTTCGGTTGTAGTCTGGATCACCTCGAAATCAGCGATCTCCCGCACCAGGCGGCGCGTTTTCTCCGACAACCCGCTCGGGGCGTGAAAGTACGACCGAACGCGGTTTTTCAACACCGCGGCCTTGCCGACGTATATCACCTTCCCCGCGGCATCACGCATCAGGTACACACCGGGCGTAGCGGGAAGTTGGGCAAGCTTTTGCTTTAATCTCTTCGCTGCCATCATTACGACTCATGGTAGCAGGGACAGTAGCGGGGCTCAAGTTAGATAATCCGCTTCAGACGGGAGTTTGAAGAGATGCAACGGATGCAGTCACGCTTGACCACAGATCGGCCATCGATTTCCTTGATGTCGGCGGTGAAATCAATCGGGGGAGCACGCTGGAGATGGCGCTTCCGCCGCCAAACGCCTCCATCAGTGTCCCCTTGGCGCCGAACAGACGATATCCCGGTTTGAGAAACCTACGCTGCCTATCGATAATGCTCACCGCGGTCGCTCGTTATCCCACCGTAATAATCGAACGCCACCGTAGCGCACACAATTTCCATACAGATTCTTTAACCCTCCTTCACGGGACGCCGGTATAGTACACAATGACAAGAAGCAAGAGATAACCGCACCTCCTTGCCAACCAGCCCCGGAAGGCCCACATCATGTGGGTCTTCCGT
>CAZILO010000186.1:0-1979 GCA_964540085.1 uncultured Thermotogae bacterium | reverse complement strand
ACGGTGGTGCTTTTGCCGTTCGTTCCGGTGACCGCAATGATGGGAGTATCGCCCAGGAACTGGGATGCGATGTCGATCTCGGATACGATCGGGACTTTCTGTGCCCGTGCCTGGGCAAGGAGCGGGATGGTTTCGGGGACCCCGGGGCTTACTACCACGAGGTCCGCTCCGGCGAGCGCGCGCTCGGTGTGACCACCGTCCTCATACGGCACCAAGTTGCAATCGAGGTAGTGCTTATCTGTTGGGGAAATACGGTTACTGTCGGTGACCATCGGTCCCACCCCGTGGGCGCGGAGAAACGCGGTTACTGCACGCCCGGTGCGGGCATATCCGACGACGGTCGCACGATTGATTTTGCGATCAAGAATCCGCACGCAACGCCTCTTCGATCCGATCCTCGAGGAGTTGGGCCGGAGTGAGAGCGTCGAGTTGCAGGCACGCAGCGGCGACATCATACACCGCTTGACGGGGAGCCATTCCTATGAGCTCGCTGCGGAGTACGGCCACGCCGTAGCGCGCCGCTTCACGCTTGACAAGCTCGAATACACGCAGGATCGGGGTCTTCTTAAAGTTAGTCAAGTTCATCGACACCTGCACGATCCCCTTATCGGGCAGTGCGAACCCGAGTGCTTTTACGTATCGGAGTCCGCCGCTTGAGTGCCGCACGGCGCGGGCGACTTTCTTGGCGACGGACAGATCGGAGGTGGCAAGCTCAATGTTGTAAGCAATCAGGAACTCGCGCGCCCCGATTGCCACCGCACCGCCGCTTGCGTGCGGGTGTGGCGGACCGAAATCCGGCGCCCACTCCGGCCGCTGCATTTTCTCCGCCAGGCCCTCAAATTCTCCCTTGCGGATCGCGGCCAGATTTTCTCGCTCGGGGCGGGACGCCGATTGTTCATACAGGTAGACCGGGAGGTTGAACATGGTGGCAAGCTGTGCACCAACTTTCCGGGAGAGGGCGATACAGTCTTCCATTGTCACTCCACGCACCGGCACAAACGGCACCACATCGACTGCACCCATGCGGGGATGCGCCCCGGTGTGATGGCGTAGGTCGATCAACTCGAGCGCCTTGCCGGTGAGCCCGATTATCCCCGCTTCGATGCCGTCCGGGGTTCCGACGATGGTGATTACCGCCCGGTTATGATCGGGATCCATTGAGTAGTCAATCACTTTGCGATCCGGCCCCGCCGCCGCCGCGACGATCGCCTGCACGACTTCAGGGCGCCTACCTTCAGAGATGTTGGGAACCGATTCGATAATTCTATCCCACATCTTTCCCCTCTCGTTGTTCGTCCGGTGCCACCAGTGAGATAACGGCCTCTGCCACCAGAGTGTCGCCCACTGTTGCCTTAACCGCGGCCTTGATCAAACCCGCGCGGCGGCGGAGAGGCAATGCCTCCAACTGGAGCTGGTCACCGGGAGTTACCTGACGGCGGAACCGGGCTCGGTCCACCCCGACGAGGTACCCCACCCCAATGTCATCGCTGTCGTTTACGAGGAGAAACGCCGCGGCCTGGGCCATCGCCTCCAGGATCAGTGTTCCCGGCAGCACCGCGGGCAACGGCTCCGGGAAGTGCCCCTGGAACACGGGTTCGTCGATTGTCACGTTTTTTAACGTCACCGCGCGGTCAGGCCCATATTCCACCACCCGGTCTACCATCAGGTACGGATAGCGAAGCGGGATCCGGCGGCGAATCTCCTCGATCGTCAGTCCCATCGGCCGATGACTCTAAGTAGCGGGTTTCAAGTAATCTACAAGAATAGTCTTGACCGGATCGGTGATGTCGGTAAGTCGTGCGGTATTGCGGTAGATGATGACATTGTTCGCCCGCAGTACCAAATCGTAACCGTTGTCCACCGCCACTTTGTTCGCGGCTTCTACGATCTTTGACATCGCCGCTTGCGTGAGGAGTTGGTCAAGCTGCGTATACGCGTTCTTAACCTCGGCGTACTGTGCCTGAAATTCTTGTTGGTTA
>CAZILO010000185.1:0-1985 GCA_964540085.1 uncultured Thermotogae bacterium | reverse complement strand
TCGAGACCCGGCTCACCATCCTTGGGCACGTACAGCGCGGCGGATCCCCGAGTGCGTTCGACCGTATCCTCGCATCTCGCCTTGGCGCTGCGGCAGTGCAGCGGTTTGCGAATGGGACCACCGGAGTAATGGTCGCGCTGTCAGGAAAGGAAATCGTGACCGTGCCGCTAGCAGAGCTGAACAAGAACGGGAGCAACGTCGACTTAGAGATATACAAACTTGCCTACGACATCGCTACCTGATCGGCCGCCTGGCGGGCGAGGACAATCGTGCCATATTCCACTGTGCGGTCGCGCAGCGGGCTGATCAGCACTTCGGGCGCAACGACGTTGAGATGGCGGTGCATTTCTGTTTCCATCGGGGCGCACAGCTCGGGATGGTTGATCGCGATGCTGCCGCCGAGGGTGATTACCGCTGGGTCGTAGGCGTTGGCAACGGCAGCAAGGGCAACTCCGCCGGCGTAGATCGCATCATCAATTACCGCGCGTGCAATTTCATCTCCGGCTTCTGCCGCGGCGAACACCAGCGGGGGGGTGATTTTCTCCAGCGCGGCGAACTTGTCCGTCATGCCCGCCACCGCCGTTTGCAGCAGTACCGAATTGGCGGGCAACCCGTCCCGGATCAGCCGCGTCTGCGCGTTGTGTACGATCCCCCGGCCGGAGCAGTACGCCTCAGCACACCCGTAGTTTCCGCATCCGCAGCGCAGCCCATTTTCACGTACGAGGATGTGTCCGATTTCGGCAGCGTTTCCATCTTTTCCCAGCAGCACCCGGCCACCGCTCCATACCCCGGCTCCGAGTCCGGTGCTGATCGTGACGTACACGATGTGAAGCTTAGTTTTGTCCGCAGTTTGTTTCCCGACGCCAAATTCTACCTCGCCGAGCACCGCGGTGTTGCAGTCGTTTCCCAACCGGACCGGCGCAGCGAATTCCCGCTCCAACGGCGTTACTAGCGGTAAATAGAGCGGGCGTGGCGGCAGACCATCCGGAATTGGCGGGAGGATCATGTTGGTGGGGTTGAGAATCCCTCCGTGGGCGAGCGGGCCGGCGGCGCCGATCCCGATGGCAGTGATCCGCTTGATCCCCGCTTCCCCCAGTGCCTTGCGGAGGAGCGCTATCGCCTGGCGTGCCAGCCCGTCATAGCCGGTCCCATCGGCAAATTGCGTGTACCTCCCGCCATCCAGCACTGTCTCTGCCTGCACGCGCGCGAGGATCTCCCCGGTTGCAGCGGCGACGATGGCAGTCAGCTTTGTTCCTCCGATGTCGAGCCCGGCGAGGTGGGTGACGGTCATCGTGCCGCGAGCCTCTTTTTGAACGATTCGATCATCTCGACCGGGGTAGGGTCCAGTTGATTGAGGATGGCGAGATAGTAGCTTACGTAGTCTCCAAAGTAGATGTGGGCAATCACCTGCGCGAATTCAGTAACGCCGTCGGCGGTCACCGTCTCCACGGGAACGCCTTCCTCGCGCAGCAGTCCCTGCATAATCTCGATGCGGGCCCGGTTCTCCGGAAGGTCATAATTATTCTCCAGGAAGATGCAGTGAAGGTGCGTGCGCAGCTCCTTATTGGTGAACGACATGATCTCGTTGTGGTTGAGCTCAGGGAACATGTTCCAGAACGCCGGTTGCTTGGCGTTCTCGTTGATCTGAGTTTTCCATCTCATTGCCACCAGATCTGTATTCCCCGCTGTTCCATAGATCAACGGGATGTTGTGATGGATGCGACGCGCGAGTTGCTTGGCCGGATTCTCTGCCTCGGGAACCGTGGCGGTGCATTTTTTCTGGACTTGGGCCAGTGCGTTTTCTAAATCGGTCACGTTCGGAGCTTGCTCAAGCAAGCCGGCGCGGTCGAGGATAGTGAGCACCGGCAGAGCGAGGTATCCCATCGCGGCGCGCGGTTGGTATCCGGCCGGTATCTTGAGGTGAGGGACCGTACGGCTGTGTGCGAGTTCCTCCAGTTTGCCGCCGCTCGATATAGCGATGGCGG
>CAZILO010000184.1:0-2004 GCA_964540085.1 uncultured Thermotogae bacterium | reverse complement strand
GCACCGCCAATCTCGATTTCTTCGCGGATGCGGTCGCGTTTGCCCGCCGCCACGATATCCTTCTGTGCCACGATGTTCCGTACTGCGACGTTACTTACGGCGGCTACACGCCACCGAGTGTGCTCCAGGTCCCGGGGGCGAAGGAAGTGGCGGTTGAATTCAATTCGCTGTCCAAGACGTTCAACATGGCCGGATGGCGGGTGGGAATGGCGGTTGGCAACCGCGATGCTCTCCGGTCGCTGTTCACGATAAAGTCGAACGTCGATTCCGGCCAGTTTCTCCCGGTACAGGAGGCGGCGGTGCGGGCGTTGGCGACACCGCCGACATGGATCGAGGCGCGCAATGAGACGTACCGCGCCCGAATGGACACTGCGCTCGCCGGCCTGTCCGCACTGGGATGGGACGTCACCCCGCCACGGGCGACGTTTTACATCTGGACGCGCATCCCGGCGGGGAGCGCCTCCGCGGAGGAATTCGCCACGAACCTGCTGACCACGACCGGTGTGTCAGTCGCGCCGGGGTCGTTCTTCGGAGAAACCGGCGAGGGCTACATCCGCATCGGGCTCACCGCTCCGGAAGCCCGCATCGCCGAAGCGATGGATCGGCTCCACAACATGTTCAACGCGGGCTAACCGAGGTTAGCGGCGAACGCATCCTCCAGAATAGCCATTCCCTCGTCGATTTGCTCGTCGGTGATAACGAGCGACACGAGGACGCGGATTACGTTCCCGTACAGGCCAGCGGTGGGGAAAATCGCGCCGTTGCGCAGGGCGTGCTGTGCGATCTTGCCGGTCAGTTCCTTGGCCGGCTGTTTCGTCGCGCGATCCATAACGAGCTCCATCGCGACCATCGCCCCGAGCCCGCGTACATCGCCAACCACGGCGTAGCGATCCTGGAGGCGGAGGAAGTGATCTTTAATCCTCGCGCCCACATGCACGGCGCGGTCAAGCAGGTTATCGGTATCGAATGCTTTTAATACCTCGATCGCCGCGCGGCAGGCAAGCGGGTTACCAGCGTATGTCCCTCCGATCCCATTCGGTACCGGTGCGTCCATGATCTCCGCCTTCCCGATCACTCCAGACAGTGGCAAACCAGCAGCGATCGACTTGGCGACGCAGATCAAGTCTGGCACTGTGTTGAAGTGCTCGAACGCGAAGAACTTCCCGGTGCGCCCGATCCCAGACTGCACTTCGTCGAACACAAGCACGAATCCATACTTGTCGGCCAGGGTCCGCATCGCCGGAAGGAACCAGTCCGGCGGCACAATGAACCCACCTTCACCGATAACCGGTTCGACGACCATCACCGCCACCTCGGACGGATCAACGAGGGACAGGAGGCGCTGTTCGATGTCGTCCGCAGTGACGTCGTTGCGGTACGGATACGGGTACGGAAGGCGGTACACGTCGGGAGCGAATGGGCCGAACCCCATCTTGTACGGGTTCGCCTTATGGGTCATCGTCATCGCGAGCAGGGTGCGACCGTGGAACGCGTTGTCAAACACGAGAACCGCTTTACGCTTCGTGTACGCACGTGCGATTTTAACGGCATTTTCCACCGCCTCGGCTCCGGAATTGAAGAACGCTGCCTTCACCTCGCCGGGGATCGGGGTACGGGCGACGAGCAACTCGGCGAGATCGACGAGCGGAGCGTACGGAACAGCAGTGAAGTCGGTGTGTAAAAAATGGTCAAGCTGGTCGTTGAGCGCGGCGATGACATGTGCGTTGCGCTGTCCGACGTTCAGGCATCCCCAACCGCCGGAGAAGTCGATGAACCGGTTGCCATCGAGGTCCTCCACGATCGCTCCCTCACTCCGATCGATGACGAATGGGGCATAGGTTTCGATTGGAGCGGCGACATATTTCGCTTTTTTCGCGAGGACTGCGGCCGACTTTGGCCCGGGAAGCTCGGTTTGAATGCGGGTGAAACGACGTTCAATCATGATCCCTCCCTGTTACGCTGGATTGCGGGCAGATGGTACTCAAGTAGGGATGGAAAACGCAA
>CAZILO010000183.1:0-2021 GCA_964540085.1 uncultured Thermotogae bacterium | reverse complement strand
TCAGTCTGTAATGCTTCCATCGTCACGGCGAACGCCGAGCGTTGCGAGGCGAAGTTGACCATCACATCCGCCTCGGGGAACCGGGCCACTGCCTCCTGTATCGAGCGCAACCGTGGAACTCTGATTTCCTGTGTTCCCCAGAAGGCCTTCTCGTAACCGCCGCGCTCCGGGGTGATGAGCGCGACCACGCTCGGGGAATCCTTGCGGCACATGTAGTCGAAATCGAGCATCCGTTGCAGCGCCGCGGTTTGCGCTCCGTAGATGAACGCCTTCGTATCGCGAGTGAAAAGTTCGTAATCCTTCATTTCTTCTCCTTTTCAAGCGCTAGGGAGACGATCCGCGTCATGTGCGTCTCCGGACCGTACACCTCAATCGGGACCCCGAGCTCCTCGCCGAGTTTCCGCATCTTCTCCAGGCCCTCTTTGTAATTTGGCCCACCACGGCGCACGTAGATCCGCACTTTGTTTTCGATCAGTTTGTCGCGGTACTCGCGCAGCGCCTTGATGATCCCGGTGAACGTCTTGGCAACATCGGTGAAGTTGGCGATCCCGCCACCGATCAGGAGGTACTTCGGCCGCCCCTGCGGATCGGGAGTGCGTGTCATCAGATCGAGGATCGTTTTAGCGTACTCGTAGGTAAGCTCGGTCGACGGATTCCCGGAGTACTCGCCGTAGTTGGCGAGCTCATGCCCGAATCCGAGATCGACCACCGTATCAGCGTAAATCACGCTCGCACCGCCGCCGGCCACCATCAACCATACCCGACCGTGCGGATTGAGGATCGTCAGCTTGAGCGAAGCGCCGGTTTTCTCATCAAGGGCGGCGATGTACTCTTCCTCTGGAGTGGAGCTACGGCCGAACGGCTTGGGAAACTCGATCTTCCCCCATTTATCCGCGCACTGGAACGCGGCGGTGTCGTCGAGTTTGGCTACGGTGTCAAGCGGGATGGGGTTCCCGTCAACAACCGCCAGTGGGTTGAATTCGAGGTAGGCGAAGTAGTAATCGCAGTAAATACGGTAAATCGCATTTATGAACGCTCCCAGCGTCGCGCGGTCGGGAATGTCGGGAAGTCGATCGGTGACATCGACTTTTTGGGGATCGGTGGTGACTGGAACCTCAATTTGGATCACCGTATCCCACACTTCCTCGATATCCACTCCTCCGTGGGTGGAAAAGTGAATGACGTCCGCTTCCCGCTTGGAAGTAATCGCGAGGTAGTATTCGGTTTCGTGCGGGAAGAACGGCTCGATCAGGAAGTGAGTGAGCACTCCGGTTGTTTTCCCCGTTGTCTGGACGATCGTTACCTCCGTATTCATGCGCGCGGCGATCCACGCCTTAACCTGGTCGTAATCGGCATCGACAATGAGGAGGTTGTTCTTGCCGCGTTTTCCGAACAGCTGATCCGGTTTAGCGACGAGGCGCGTTTCGCGTAACCACGGTGCTTCTTGTGGCAGAGCGTCGAGGTCAGTCGCCGGCGTGACAAGGATGCGGCGAGGATCGAGTTGGAACCGCCCGTTGGAATACTCGGGAAGCGCCGCGCTGATAATGCGCTTGGCGTCGTATTCGCGTATCCCTTTCTGTGCCATTTTCGACTCCTTTATAGATTTTTGATGATCTCGTCCCCGAATCCGGAACAAGAGACCTGGACGGTTCCTTCCATCTGACGGGCGAGATCATAGGTCACATGGCCGGAGGCGACCGCGCGCTCGATTCCGGACACGATCATTTGCGCCGCTTTAGTCCAATCCATGTAGTGGAGCATCTCCACCGCAGACAGGATCAGGCTCGACGGGTTTACCTCATCCTTGCCCGCGTGCTTGGGGGCGGTTCCGTGTGTCGCCTCAAACAGGGCGCAACCAGTGTTGTAGTTGATATTCGCCCCCGGCGCCACTCCGAGCCCGCCAACCTGGGCGGCGGCGGCGTCGGACATGTAATCGCCGTTCAGATTCATCGTTGCTACCACCGAGTACTCACGCGGACGCAAGAGCATTTGCTGGAAAGACTGCTCAGCCATGCGATCGT
>CAZILO010000182.1:0-2061 GCA_964540085.1 uncultured Thermotogae bacterium | reverse complement strand
GCTCGGGTCGACCTTAAGCGCCTGTTCGATCAGGGCGAGCAGCTTGGGAGAATCGTTGCGGACAATCGCGCCCAATTTGTCGAACTCGTCCTTGCGGGCCCAGTTGGCATACGTCCAATACAACGCTGCCTCATCTTTGGTCTGTTCCACTGCAGCGACGAATCCACCCCCTTTCTCATTCTCAATTGCAACGAAGTTCGGATCCGCACGCAAACTTTCCTCTCCATAGCGCTGACCAGCAGTGTACGCCTTAATTTGGGCATTTTTATCGGTAAGGAACGCATCAGCCAGAGTGTAGTAGCACTGGGATAACTTGTTTAGCACGAGCTTGTTCGTCGGATCGAGCTTGTACGCCGCGAGGAACGAATCGATTGCACTTTGCAGCTTGGCCTGCGTGGTCACCACAACTTCGTCGTTCTTGAAAATGGCCATCCCCGCATTGATGTAATCCTGCAATTGATCGGCAACAACAACCGGCGTTATCAGCAACACCAATGCAATTCCCAACAAAAGTACCCGTTTCATACTTAACCTCCCGGATTAATTAGCTGTGTTTACTATACTGCACCCGCGCCGTAATGCCAACGGGTGGCCGAACGTGCGACAGTGTGGTATATTTGCTTTATCACACATCAAATCGTGAAGGAGGAGACAAATGGCAAAGCCAAAAGTTGACCACGATCTTTGCATCGCATGTGGAATCTGCTCCCAGGTGTGCCCGGAGGTATTCGACGTCGGGCCGGATGGTAAGTCGGTAGTGAAAGCGGACGCGGACCTGAATGCCGCTTGCATCCAGGACGCAATCGACCAATGCCCGGTCGGGGCAATCAGCCTGGAATGAATCGTTAGCGTATTACATGCAGCGCCATGGGTTCCCATGGCGCTGCGTTCTTTCATGAATGAGATTGGATTATGGCGAACAACGACGTACACGGCAATCATAAGTTGACGGGAAAACGAATCGGGCTGGTGCTCGGGAGCGGCGGACCGCGCGGATCAGCCCACGTCGGTGTGCTCAAGGTATTGGAAAAGAATGGCATCCGTCCGGATATCATCGTCGGAGCCAGTATGGGAGCGGAAATCGGCGGGGCCTATGCCGCTGGTGTCCCAATTCCGCGGATGGAAGCTGTATGGCACTCCATCAATTTTGGCACGATGATAAGAGCGCTCTTCCCCAGTTTTCCGTGGTCCGGGTGGACATCAGGGAAGCGTGTGCTGCGGATGATCCGTGACCTGGTCGGAGACGTACGCATTGAGAACCTCCCCATCACATTCGCTGCGGTAACGACGGATTTAGCGACCGGCCTCCCGTACGTGATCCGTGAAGGACCGCTGGCAGTGGCAATCCGAGCGAGTGAGTCAATTCCTGGCCTATTTTCACCGGTGGAAATTGATGGCCATCTGCTGATTGACGGCGGCACCGTCGACCCAGTACCGGTGGATGTTGCCCGCCAACTGGGAGCGGATGTGGTGATCGCCGTTGACGTCCTTGTGCGACCGACGGAAGCGAAGCTCGCGGGGATCACGCTTCCCGCCGTACGCGAGCGGAGTTTCGGCGTGACCAAGGCTGTGTCCCGATCGGAAGGCGCAGTCGGGCGCCGGTTCCATCCCCACGTAATTTCGGTGCTGCTTAAGGTATCGACCATCTTTCAGAAGCGTCTCGCCACGGTCACGTTGGCGGCGTATCCACCTGACGTCCTCATCGAGCCCGACTTTTCCAAAGATCCCCCGTGTTATCACGGTGTACGGCGTGGAATCGAAGCCGGTGTCATTGCCGCCGAACAGGCGCTCCCGCGGATCCGTGCGGCTATCGCCGCGGAATGACAGGACGCGCTCCCCTCTATCTAATCCTCACCATCGGCATCATTGCGATATCGTTTGGGGCAATTCTCATTCGGCTGACACACAACGTTCCCGTCCTCACGATCGCCGCGTGGCGATTGGGAATCGCATCGCTTTTCCTGTTGCCGTTCGGTCTGCATCCGCGTTACCGAGCGGCGGTAACAGCGCGGGAGTGGCAACTAGGAATGGCGAGCGGGGGATTTCTTGCGCTCCATTTTT
>CAZILO010000181.1:0-2064 GCA_964540085.1 uncultured Thermotogae bacterium | reverse complement strand
GGTCAAGTAGGCCCTGCCGCTACAATTATCCGTGAAGGCGGGTTTCAAATCCGCCCATACTTCTTCTTCGCCTGTATGTGTTTAGCGTGAGAAGAGTCTGAACTAACCGCAGCCAATTCTCTCGCCGCGTAGAAGATCGGCAGTTTAGCTTCCTTAGAGGTGATCAATCCACAACTGCCCCGCCCTTTATGGGAGAAGGGTGGCTCCTTTATCCCCTCACCCCAACCCTCTCCCACAACGGGGAGAGGGAGTTCATAACAGCGGATAAGCATGTTCATCTAGATTCCTCTGTTCGACGCAGAGAGAAAACTCAAGACGAGCGGAATCTAAGACTTCCGTCTACCCGCACCAAATAGCGAGGAACCTCAATTCTTCAATCTCTCAATTGGAATGCGTTTGGCAACAGTTCCTTGATCGTGGTACGCTCGAACTTACCGTCCGGGGTCCCCATCAGGATCTCGATCTCTGGTGCGTGCTCATAGATCACCTGCCGGCATGCTCCGCACGGTGAGCAACGATTAGCGTCGCAGACCACGGCCAGCTTGACGAAATCCCGCTTGCCCTCCGAGATCGCCTTAAAAATCGCCACCCGCTCCGCGCACATCGTCAGCCCGTAAGAAGCATTTTCTACGTTGACCCCGGTGTACACCGAGCCGTCAGTACACAGGAGCGCCGCCCCCACCGGGAACTTCGAGTACGGGCAGTACGCGTTCTTTCGCGCGGCGAGCGCCAGCTGCAGAAGCTCCTTGTCGTCCATGTCAGAACCTCACCGTGATGCCCAATCCGGCCGTGATTTCACCGAGCTTAACGCCCCACCAGCCGGATGACGTGTACACCGGCATAAACAGTCCTCCCTCCGCTCGCATCCGCAAGAATGGAAGGCCAAGTTCGACCCCGATCCCGGCCGTAACTCCAAATCCCGACCACAACAGGCCGTCCGGATGAAGTGCTGCGATTGCAGCCGTCACTTGCCCCGCGTGCGGAGGCGGTGCCTCGACAGCAATGCCGGGAGAGATATCGCCGGCAACCCACGTCGCTCCAATACTGGCATCGACCGCGGCGAGGAATAGATCGAGTCGCTTCCCCGCCGCAATCGTTATCGCATACGTGAAAAATGATGGATCGACCGTGAGCGTACCCGGGCCGGTGTCGGTAGTGAATGTTTCGTGGACCACCGGCCGTGGAATCGGTGCCCCAACGGCTGATGCAATCCCGCGAACGATGCCGTCCGTCATGATCCCACCGGAAATACTCACGGAGTCGATCACCAACAGTGGCACTCCCAATTCAATCGTGCCACCAATAAGCGGAACAGGAACGACGGTGGCGGTGGGAATCGCGGCGGTCACCTGAGTGACAACGTCGTTGATCTGCGCCGGCGACAGCCCAAGCGCGGTGCCGGCCGCAGTGACGGCCGGTCCAACCTTGCTAAAGCTCGCAGCCAGGTCGATCGTGTACGCTTTGACCCCGGCACTGATGCCAAACGGAAACGCGGTAAGGCTAATCCCCACGATCACGATAGCAGCAATGCCGATTGCGCGATTCATCCGCGGTCCCAACCCTCCCACTCGCGTCGCTTCAGCTCAGCGCGCTTGATCTTCCCGCTTGTCGTCTTGGGAAGCTCAGTTACAAACTCGATCGCCCGCGGGTATTTGTACGGAGCGGTAACGCGCTTCACGTGCTCCTGCAGCTCCTTCACCAACTCCTCGGAGGGTGTGTACCCGTTGGCGAGGATGACGAATGCCTTCACGATCTCACCGCGGGTGCGGTCCGGGGCGGCGATCGCCGCCGCCTCGACCACCGCCGGGTGGGAGACAAGCGCGTCCTCCACCTCAAACGGGCCGATGCGGTACCCCGAGGTGAGGATGACGTCGTCGGCTCGCCCCTCGAAGAACAGGTACCCATCTTCGTCCATCCGCGCGAGATCGCCGGTGCGGTACCACCCGCCGGAGAATGCTTCCTTGTCGAGCTCGGGTGACTTCCAGTACCCGTCGAAGATCGCCGGGTTGTCCGGTCGGATTGCGATTTCACCAACCTCACCCTTGGGCACGGGGTTGCCGTTCT
>CAZILO010000180.1:0-2079 GCA_964540085.1 uncultured Thermotogae bacterium | reverse complement strand
GTGCGGATAAATCGAATGGTGAATGGAAACGTGCGGTTGCTCGCCAAGCTCGAGGCGTTCAATCCGCTGGGAAGCGTCAAAGACCGTATCGCGTGGGCGATGATCCAAGACGCGGAGGCGCGTGGCCTTCTTAATTCCGGAAGCGTGGTCATCGAGCCGACGTCGGGGAACACCGGCATTGGCCTTGCGTTTGTGTGCGCGGTGCGTGGGTATCGTCTGATTCTTACTATGCCCGATACGATGAGCGTCGAGCGACGGCGGATCCTGCGCGCGCTTGGGACGGAACTCGTGCTCACCCCCGGGGACCGGGGGATGGGCGGAGCAGTGGAGGAGGCACGACGGCTGGCGGACACGATGCCGAACGCATTCATGCCGTCTCAGTTCGACAATCCTGCGAATCCCCGTATCCACGAGCGCACCACCGGCCCCGAGATCTGGGAGGCAACCGCAGGTGCGGTCGATGCGTTCGTGGCCGGCATCGGAACTGGGGGAACGATCACCGGTGTCGGCCGCTACCTTAAGTCCCGCAACCCCGATGTGCGGATCATCGGGGTGGAACCGGCGGGTTCGCCGCTCTTGACCGCGGGAGCGACCGGCAAGCACCGGATTCAGGGGATCGGAGCGGGATTCATCCCCGCGGTGTTGGAACGTGATCTCTTGGATGAAGTGATCCCGGTGGCGGATGCCGATGCCGCGGCGACGGCGCGGCGGCTGGCGCGGGAGGAAGGGATCTTCGCTGGCATCTCGTCTGGTGCGGCGCTGTGGGCCGCGCTTCAGGTGGCGCACCGGGGGGACAGCGCCGGCAAGACGATCGTCGTGGTCCTGCCCGACACCGGCGAGCGCTATCTGTCCACCGATCTGTGGGAGGTGAGCGATGCTGCGGCGACTGCGTGAGGACGTGTGTGCGGTGCAGGCCCGCGATCCGGCGGCACGCGGCGTTCTCGAGGTGGTGCTGTGCTATCCCGGGATGCACGCGCTGTGGGCACACCGGATCAACCACTTCCTGTGGGAGCATGGGTTGAAGCTGCTCGCGCGGCTCATCGCGCACGTCGTCCGCCGACGCACCGGGGTGGAGATTCACCCCGGTGCCCGCATCGGCCGCCGGGTTGTGATCGACCACGGGATGGGGGTAGTGATCGGAGAGACGGCGGAAATCGGGGACGATGTCCATCTCTACTCCGGCGTTGTCATCGGCGCAACGTCGCGCCGATCCGGCAAACGTCATCCCACAATTGGTGATGGTGTTGTCATCGGTGCGAATGCTGTCCTGCTCGGGCCGATCCGCATCGGTGAACGGGCGAAGATCGGAGCCGGGGCCGTCGTCCGCCGCGACGTCGCTCCTGGCGAGGTGATCATCGCCGCACCGACGGTCACGCTCCGCCCGATGGCCGCGCTAACGGAGCTGGTTGCCGACGGAGCCGGGATCTAGGCTGCGATTACCCGATCCCCAGCTCTTGCAGCTTAGCCGTGGCCACGACTCCGTCCTCCCACCCACGCAATCGGTAGTACTCGGGCAGCATCCGATCGAGGGCGCACACCTCGCCCTTGGACGGTCCGTCGGGGATCGGTTCGTGGAGAAGGCGGTTGGGAAGCGTGTCGTCTTTAGCGGCGAATCCGAGCAGGTTATTGTAGTGGCGCTCCAGGTTGTAGATCCGGGCTCCGATCCGCATGAGCTCGCCGTCGTCGATGTCCCATCCGGTCATACCGGCGAGGAGCGCAGCGTACTCGTTTGCTCCCAGCGCGAAGCTGGAGAACAGGCAGTTATCCATGGAGTCGATGGCCGCTGTCAGGTCCTGGAACGTGATCACAAGCTGCGCTTTGCCGTCGTAGGCGAGCCGGTCGGTCTGGACCGGGATGCCGAGGATTTCACTGGCGATCGTGTACCCGCGCACGTGACACGCACCGCGGTTCGAAGTCGCATAGTTTAGGCCGATGCCCTTTATCGCCCGCGGGTCGTACGCCGGGATGCCCAGCCCTTTCACTGCCATCGCCAGGTTGGGATCGCCGAACGCGTTCGCTGCGCCGGTTTCCCCGAGCCCGAGGATCTCCCCCAGACCCTCTTGGGAGACGATCTGGTGG
>CAZILO010000179.1:0-2089 GCA_964540085.1 uncultured Thermotogae bacterium | reverse complement strand
TGTCTTAGCGCAAAATGGTCGGTAAACTGGTGCAAGATTCCTGCCGCATGTCCAAGCCTTTCACGATAAACTGATTAGCTGGCTACGGCCAGTGCCCCCATCGGGTCCCACGGCGGGAGTTTGATCGGTTCTGTTTCCAAAACTGGGAGAATTTCCGGTGGCAGGAATTTCTTGTCGATCGCCACCTCGTAGGTGAACTCATCGAACCAGCGGTCGCTCATCACGAAGAATCCCTTATCCCCAATCTTGTCGCCCCAACTGTTCTCCACCCGCCACTTGATCGGATGCCCGTCCGGATCGAGGTCCACCCCGGTGAGAACCATGGCATGCGTCATCACGCTCTGGCCGTAGTCGACACGCTCTGCCTTGTCCGACTTAAACTCGATGTCGTAGACGAGCCCGTAGTCGTAGATCTCGGGATCGAGGATTCCCGCTTCGCGCTCCATCCGCTTTCCGACGTCACAGCCAAACCACACCGGGCGTCCTTCCTTGATCATCTCCACCGCTGCCTGCTTGAGCACCGCGATATCGACGTTCAAATAGCGGATGATCCCGCCCTCGGCTACGTTTCCCAAGTATTGAATCGTGTACAGCTTGTTAAACGGCTTGTCGGCGGTAGGACAGTTGATGAGGCATGCGACCGCATCGAGATCGTAGTTCACATAGCGGTCGAAGAACTCCTGCGGGGTAATCTCACCGGCACGGTGGAACTTCTCGTCCTTGTCCTCCCATTGCCACAGGAACCGCTGCGGCGGCTGCCCTAGATGGATGGCAAGCAGCCGGTAGATGACCGCAAGCATCCCTTGTTTGTGGTGACGGAGCGCGTCCGTATCCGCACCTTGGGCGTGCAACCGGCGCAACTCAGCGGCGTACTCGCGAAGTTTTGTCGTGATAATCGTGTTCATCACGCGCGAATTGCTGCTGCTGTCCGTCTCCGGCATCACCTGCTTCGGCACCACACCGTATTTCTTGACCAGGTTGACGAACATGTCCCACTGCCCGCCGTCCTGAATCGGATCCTTGAGCAGGAACATGAACAGGCGCCCGGTGATCGGTTCATCGAGCGTTGCGATCACGCTTTCCAGGAAGTAATTCGCCTTTTCGAGCTTGTCCCAAAACATCATGTAGCTCTGCGACAGTTCAAACTCCTTGATGTTCAGGTTTTTGATCGCTTCATTGCGCAATACGTTCAGCCCGGCGAATAACCAACACCGGCCGCTCTTCTTTTGTTCCGTCGCCTTGTGGGTTGGAAGCTTATGGGAAAACGTGTGATTGGTGCGCGTGAGGACAGCGCGGTTGAGCGCTACGGAGTGAACGGGGTTTTTCGTAACCGCGTTAAGGGAAAGAATGTTCTTGGGATCGCTGGTGAACGCCGCGCTGAATGCCTGCAGTTGCTCATCGGTGATGTACGTCGAAGGATCATTCGCCATCGTTCTCACTCTCCTTGACCGTCAATTGGTGTCTATCATACTCGGTAATAGCCGCAATCCCAACGCGGCTACAGTGCAAACTCCGCGACAAGGAACGTGTGATCGGATGGGCGTTCCGCTGCGCGCGCCTCGCGGTCGATCCACGCAGTCGTAGATCTCTCTGCGATGGGTTTTGTTGCCCAGATGTGGTCGACCCGCCAGCCGAGGTTGCGTTCGAGCGCACCGCGGACGCGATAGTCCCAAAACGTGTACTGACCAGGCTCGCCCGGGTGATGACGCCGAAACACGTCGATAAACCCCCATTCCTTGATCCGCTCGAGCGCCGCCCGCACATCGGGGTGAAAGTCGACGTGGTTTTTGAGCCGCACCGGGTTGTGAACATCGATCTCCTCCGGAGCGACGTTCAAATCACCGCACCAGATGAGAGGACGATCCGGGGAGAAGTTATTGGCAAAGTAATCGCGCAGCCGGGTGAGCCATTCGAGCTTGTAGACGAACATCTCCGAGTCGACAGACCGCCCTTGGGGGACGTAGGTGTTGACGATCGGGATCCCGCGGATCGTCGCCCGGATCAACCGCGCCTCGTCCTTCGGGGCGGAGTCGAGCCCGAATGCCACATCTTCTAGTTCATCCCGGGCGGCGATTGCCACCCCGGCGTA
>CAZILO010000178.1:0-2145 GCA_964540085.1 uncultured Thermotogae bacterium | reverse complement strand
GACAGGTTGAGCTTGTAGTCCGGGACACAGCGACATCGCCCGATGTCGGCCGCGATGCGGCGCGTAAGCTCGTTGAACTTGACCGCGTGCCCGCGATCGTTGGTGCCTTATCAAGCGGAGTAACAATTGCCGCGTCCAGCGTGACCATCCCCGCTGATGTAGTGCTCATATCACCGTCATCCACGTCCCCAGGGCTTGCTGCGCTGAAGGACAATGATTATGTGTTCCGCACGGTAGTCTCGGACGCTATGCAGGGTGGAGTTCTTGCACGTCTTGCCTTGCTCCTTGGATACAAGAAGGTATCCATAATCTACGTCAATAACGCTTACGGTAAGGGACTGGATGTGGCGTTCAAGAACAACTTTGAGAAGTTCCCCAATCATGGTGTTGTTGCCGAGGTTCCGTACGAGGAGAACAAGGCTTCCTACCGCGGCGAAGTGGAGAAAGCAATGAGGGGGAATCCTGACGCCATCCTGTTCATAAGCTATCCCGTCGATGGGAATAAACAGATCGTTGAGGCCGTTGAAGCCGGTTACCAAGGGCATTTCCTTTTCCCTGACGGGATGAAAGGGGAAGGGGTTGCACCGGGGCCAGCGTGCCAAGCCATGGACAAGCCAGGCCCGATCGAGGGGGCATTCGGGACAGCCGCTGGCGCCCCCAAAGTGGCTGTTGCAGCGCAGTTCAACAAGGACTTCGCCGCCAAATTTGGCCCGACAAGTGTGCCCTACAACACGCAGGCGTACGACGCAGTCGCCGTGATCGCATTGGCAGCGGCGCGAGCAATTGCCCAAGGCCAACCGGTCACCGGCGAGACGATCCGCAACAACCTACGTGCAGTGGCTAACCCACCTGGAGAAGTGGTTACGTACAACGAGTTTGCCAAAGCGTTCAAACTCATCCAGGCGGGCAAGGAGATCAATTATGAAGGCGTCTCCGGACCAGTTGACTTCGATAAGGCCGGTGACATGGCACAAGGTGTCATTGAGGTGTGGAAGATCCAGGGGTGCCATGTGATCAATGTGGGACTAGCAAAGGTACCGTAAGCACGGAGGTAACAGAATGATAGGCTAATAAGAAATCTCCTATAACTTCTTCTCTCCTCTTGTTGGGGGTGGTCCGAATGGGCCGCCCCTTCTTTAAGAAGGTATTCACCGCCGAGGCGCGAAGCACGCAGAGAGTAGCATAAAAATTTCAGTGTTTAACCTCGGTGTTCTCTGCGTCTCCGCGGCAAAATGGTAAGAATCGGATAGGGGTGCATTCACCGCCGAGGCGCGAAGTACGCAGAGAGTGCTATAAAAATTTCAGTGTTTAACCTCGGCGGTCTCTGCGCCTCCGCGGTAAAATAAAATGCAGGCAGCTACAGCTTGAACATGCGTTTTTTCGGGGGAAGGATCCCCTGCGGTCGCCACAGGAGAACGACTTCGAGGAGTAACGCGATCATGATAACGCGCAGGCTCGCGGCCTGGGTGGCGGATACGGGGAAGTACCTGGTGAGGAAGTCGGTCCCTGCCCAGATTCCCCACACGATGAAGCTACCGAGGATCGCGCCGCGGTTGTTTCCGCTTCCCCCGAGGATGAGCATCACCCAGATGAGGAACGTGCCGTAGAACGGCTTGAACGACACCGGCGAAATGAACCGCGCGTAGTGGGCGTACAGGCTTCCCCCAATCCCCATGATCATCGCGCCGAGGACGAGGGACTGGAGCTTGAACGAGAACGTGTTCTTCCCGAGCATCGCGGTCGCATCCTCATCTTCCCTGATCCCCCGGATCACTCGTCCCCACGGTGACCGCGCGAGGTGCTCAACAAAAATATAGATGATGAAAAGAATGGCTAAGACTAGGAAAAGATAGAACCAATCATATGATTTAGCAATGAGGTCGTGCAACCATGGAGATAATCCGGGATGGCTGTGCAAGAACGTCTCCGTGCCGCCATGGATCACATTGTACAGCGGTGCCGGGATCCCCTGCAGTCCCCACACTCCGTTTGTGAGCCATGCCTCGTTGCTCAGCACCAATCGGATCGACTCCGCGATCCCAATTGTGGCGATCGCGAGGTAGTCGGCGCGCAGGCGCAGTGTTGGGATCCCAATGAGGATCGCCACGATTCCACACACCAGTGCCGCCCCAATCAAACCGACGA
>CAZILO010000177.1:0-2192 GCA_964540085.1 uncultured Thermotogae bacterium | reverse complement strand
TTCAAGGACATCAAGCAGATGAATCGACTGGTAACAGAGGAGCGCAACAGTGCTACAATCGGCGCATGTGTACCGTTAAACGTCATCGCCGACAACAGGGTCATCAACGATCGCTTCACCGCCCTTGCCGAGGCGGCGCGCAGCGTCGGCTCCTACCAGGTGAGAAACCGCGCCACGCTCGGTGGTAATATAGCTAACGCCTCCCCGGCCGCGGACACCGCCCCCGCCCTCCTCGTCCTCAGAGCATCGGTGAACGTCACCGGCAAGGATGGATCAAGGAAGATCCCGATCGATCAGTTGTTCACCGGGGTGAAGAAGACCTCGCTCAAACAAGGCGAGGTGATCACCGACATCACCCTCCCGTCGATCTCACCCGGAGCGCGCAGCGCGTTTATGAAAAAGCAGCGCGTTAGGGGGCACGACCTGGCGATAATCAATATGGCCGCCTACTGCGACATAAACGCAGGAAAGATGCGAGTAGCGATCGGGAGCTGCGCCGTCACCCCGATCCTCCTTCCAGAATTCTCTTTACCTGCCGATGAACGGATGGACAGCCTGATCGAGCGGGTCAACAACATCGCCCAAGAAATGATCAGCCCGATCGACGATGTCCGCGCCTCGGCGGAGTACCGCCGCGCCCTCGTTCCGGTTCTGCTAAGTGACCTGATACGAAACGTTCTTTCACCAAGAGGCGGTACAAGATGAAGCTACACGAGATCACCCTCACCGTAAACGACACGCGCGAGACGGTGAGCGTCCCCGCTGGAATGACCCTCCTTGAGCTATTGCGTGAGAAGCTGTACCTCACCGGGCCGAAGGAAGGATGCGGGGCCGGCGAGTGCGGCGCGTGCACCGTCCTCCTCGACGGTCGACCCGTGACATCGTGCCTCGTCCTCGCGGTGGAGACGGACGGAAAGGAAGTAAGGACGATAGAGGGCGAAGCAACGGATGGTCAGCTTTCCGCGCTGCAGCAGGCGTTCGTCGATGCCGATGCGATCCAGTGCGGGTTCTGCACGCCGGGGATGGTGATGTCCGCCCGCGCTCTACTGGAACGCAATTCCCACCCGAACGATGATGAGATAAAAGAGGCGATCGCCGGGAACCTGTGCCGCTGTACCGGGTACGAATCGATAATCGCCGCCGTGCGCCTGGCCTCGGAAGGGAGAGAGAAATGAGCGCCGAAAAGTACGTTGGACAGTCGATTACGCGCGAGGACGGGATCCCCAAGGTGACGGGAACGGCGATGTTCGTCCACGACGTGTCGCTTCCAGGGATGCTGCACGCAGCGACGGTGAAATCTCCGCACGCCGCGGCACGGATCGTGAGCATCGACACGTCTGCGGCGCGAGCGCTTCCAGGAGTGCGCGCGGTCCTCACCGGAGATGATCTCGACTACCGACTCGGGCTGTACGTGCAGGATAAACTGATCTTGGCGCGCGATCACGTTCTCTACCATGGCGAGCCGGTCGTAGCAATAGCCGCCGATACCTTGGAGATCGCCCGTGCCGCCTGCGACCTAGTGAAGATCGACTACGAGACGCAAGATTCCGTCCTCGACCCGCGCGAAGCGATGGAGCCAGGCGCACCCCTCGTGCATCCAGACCTTCATACATACTCCTACATGAAGGGCGTATTCGCCCCCAAGCCGCACACGAACATCGCCCACCACCAGAAGATTCGTAAGGGGGATGTCGAAGCGGGCCTGGCTGCATCGGACGTGGTGGTGGAGGGGCACTTCTACAACCCGCCCGCCCCGCACGTGCCACTTGAGACGCACGCGGTGATCGCACGCGCTCTTCCGGGTGATCACCTGGAGATCTACACCTCCGCCCAGTCCCCCTACACCGTGCGCAACCTCCTAGCCCTCAGCTTCAACCTGCCGCACGCAAACGTGCGCGTGCACGTGCCCTACGTCGGAGGCGGCTTCGGGGGGAAGGCGGGGATCCAGCTCGAGCCGCTCGCCTATTGCCTGTCCAAGGCCGCTTCCGGAAGGCCGGTGAAGATCGTCGCAACAAGAGAAGAGGAGTTCGGAACTCTGCCATCGCGCCAGGGGCTGCACACCGACATCACCCTCGGGGTGACAAGAGCCGGGAAGATCAGCGCGCTCAAGGTGCAGTACGTGTGGGACGCCGGTGCCTACGCCGACTACGGGGTGAACGTCGGGCGCGCGGGTGCCTACGCCGGTGCCGGGC
>CAZILO010000176.1:0-2251 GCA_964540085.1 uncultured Thermotogae bacterium | reverse complement strand
ATCGCTCCAGTGTCAGCATCGTTCGCTTTCCTCCCGCAGGCAAAAAATAAGTGAGGACACGAGAGCCGTCCAGCGGTGGAATCGGGATCATATTGAACAACGCTAGAATGACGTTGATAATAATAAATACCCCGAGGAAGGAGAATACCGCTTGCCAGAAATAGGAGATAAATGTGGTTCCGAATAGAACGGTATTGGGAACCGCCCCCAGTAGTCCGCGTCCGATTCCGGCCGTGATGAACGCGAGGGCGATGTTCGTACCCGGTCCGGCGATCGCCACGTACATCATCCCCTTAAACGGGTTGCGGAAGTAGTTGGGGTTGATTGGCACCGGTTTTGCCCATCCAAACAGGAATGGTGCCCGCACTAGCACGAGAAACAGTGGTACGAGAATTGTTCCGACTAGATCGATGTGGACAAGCGGGTTAAGACTAAGACGACCGTGTGCCTTGGCAGTCGGATCGCCGAGGCGGTAGGCGACGTAGCCATGCGCCACCTCATGGAGAATGATAGCTGTAAATACAGCAATAAGTGATAAAATATATCCTAGTATGCGTTCGATAGTCATCCATCTTCTCCTGCGTGTTCAGTCGTGTTTATAGTGAGTGTATCCGCCCGTGTGAGTATTACCAACCCCGGCGGTGCTCCCTTAGGCTTGCGCACGTGCTTTACCGTGGTGTAGCTCACCTCTACCCGCTTCTCATCTCGCCCCTTGGAGAACCGCGCTGCCAGTCGCGCTGCCCCTTCGATTACCGCGGTTGGGATTTCCTCCTTATCGTGCCGATGCACGATTACGTGCGCGCCTGGCAAATCTTTAACGTGGAACCATAGATCATCGGGACGGGCGCGACGCAGCAGAGCATCGTTTTGAGCGGCGCTTTTCCCCACTTCGACAGCATATCCGTCAATATGATAGGTGCGGGGCGCTGCGGGAGCAACGCGGCGCGTATGACGTTGGGACGGAGACGATAGAAGAGCGAGCGCTGCCGGCGGCGGTGCCTGCCCCGCCTCCACCGCGGAGATCGCCGTTTCCAGAAGCGCGATTTCACGCTCTAATCGGTGCTTGCGGGCACGCACGCGCGGCCGACCACGGTGCAACCGTTTCGCACGCTCGTACATCGCTTGGGCATTTTCAATCGGTCGCAACCGCGGATTGAGCGGAACCGCTATCGTAGTCTCAGTTGTCGGATCAATTAGGTTAACGTGCGCGGCTCCACGTGATAAATCATTTAAATGAATCATAATCAGGTCGGCGTAGTGACGAAGAAGATCCTCGTTATTCGCGTCTTCCAACCACCGCTCGAGCTTGGCGACGGTGCCCTTTCGTTTCGCGATTGCGCGTGCAAACCCATGGCGCAGGCTTTTGCCTTCCTCGGGAAACTCATTGCGCGCTGCCGCGTATTCCCGATCAACGGCCGCGGAAAAGCTCTCCATCCGGTCACATCCCTCCACCGGGAAGAAGTACGCTTTATCCCGGGCCGGCACGTAACAACCCACCGGTGCCGCAACGTGAGAAACGACCTCCGCAATCCGCGTTGCGACGGCATCCGGGTTGTCATTTTCCGCCAGCACCGCCGCTGCGGTGTCCTTCCCTATCCCATCGATCTCCCGCACGAGTGCCCGGATGGGATCGGCAGCCGTCAGAAAACCAGCCACAACCAGGGGGGACACCGCACGGGGATCAAGCTTTCCCTGGTTGGAAAGCGGATGGTACGGCTCTCCCGGGCGAATACGGGGATCGGTACGAAAGGAAGCGATGACACGGCCGTCACGCACAAGGATAAGGTTGCCACGAATCCCGATCAATTCGGCAATAAGCTCCAGTTTCTTTTCCCCATCAGCCCCACGGCGGGAGACTTCAACCCGCACAACCCGCTCCCAATTAGGCTGAGAGATCGCGTTGATCTTCCTGCCGCGTAGGTGCTTGCGCAGAAGCATGGTAAACGGTGACGGCGTCTGCGGATGGGAGAAATCTAGATTTGTGAGATGAATTCGCGCCGTCGGGGGGGAAATTAGGAGGCGCACCTCCCGCCCCGCGAATAAATGGAGGATGAATGTGCCGGGCTCCGGCTGGTAAATCGTGCGGATAGACGCAGTTGCCGCTACCCGGTTGATCTCAGTAAGCGCTGCGGCGATTGTCAAGCCGTCCATTGTGCCTCCGGTTGATGGGATGAAATGCGATCGCTATAATTTTGTATTATACCGCCGGCGTAGCTCAGTGGTAGAGCAACGGTTTCGTAAACCGTGGGTC
>CAZILO010000175.1:0-2262 GCA_964540085.1 uncultured Thermotogae bacterium | reverse complement strand
CGATTTCACCAACCTCACCCTTGGGCACGGGGTTGCCGTTCTCGTCAATCAGGGTCAATCCAGTCCCCGGAGTGGGAACCCCCATCGCTCCTGGCTTCACCTTGATTCCAGGATAGTTGCATACCAGGCACACGCTCTCGGTCTGACCGTAGCCGTCGCGGATCGTTACCCCGAACGCACGCTTAAACGCTTCGATCGGTTCGACGTTGAGCGGCTCGCCCGCGGACACAGCGTCCTTCAGCGCCAGCTTGTACTTCCCAAGGTCGGGGAGCTGAGCAAACAGCCGGTATTCCGTCGGGGTAGCGCACAGCTTTGTCACCTTGTACTTTTCCAGCAATTCCATATAGCGGGCGGCATCGAACCGGCCGTTGTACATGAGCTGGCTTGCCCCGGTGGTCAACCCGACTCCAACCGGGCTCCAGTACCACTTTGCCCATCCCGGCGCGGTTGTCGCCCACACGACATCGTCCGCGGACGCATCCCACCAGTAGCGAGCGGTAATGCGATTATGGCAATACAACCAGCGATGTTTGTGCATCACCGGCTTGGGATTGCCCGTCGTCCCGGAGGTAAAGTTTATTGTCAGCGGATCGTCAACAGTGAGAGTAACCGGTCGCACGTTCGGGTCCCCAGCCGCCATTAGTTCTTCAAACGACAGCCACCCTGGCCGCGTCCCGCCGATCAGGATGAACGCCTCGAGCGGCGAGTTTCCACGCGCCTTCTCCACCTCGTCCGCGGTAGCAGTGTGAGCAACGACTACCTTCGCTCCACTTGCCTGTGCCCGATAGGCAATTTCTTTCCCCTTCAGCATCTCTGAACATGGCACCGCCACCCCACCGGCGACGAACGTCCCCTGCTGCACCATGTGCGCCTCGGGGACACGGGGAAGGACGTGGATTACCGGATCTCCCTTTTTGACCCCAAGTTTCATCAACGCGTCTCCGAACCTATGTGCACCAGCAACCAGTTCTCCGAACGTCACCTGGCGTGTATTACCGTCAGCGTCCTCCCAGAAGATTGCCACCTTGTCGGGGTTATTCTTCGCATGTGTCTCCACCACCGATACGATGTTGTAATCCGCGGGAATGTCCCACCGGAACTCGCGTAACTCCTTCTCGTACTCCTGTTTGGTGTAAGCCATCTTGTTCGATCACCTTGTGGTTAGGTTTTGAATTGAAGCGCTCGAGTTTATAGCATATCGGAAGATACCTTTGCAAACAGGGAGGAAGAGTGAAAGCATGTGTTGTCCTCAGTCCAAGCGGGTCTAAGCGCCTGATCGCCAAAGGAGTTGCCGCCGTTCCCGCAGTGCGGCGGGCGCTGAAAACGGGAATGGTTGTAATCACCCTGGGGACAACGAACGCGGTTGTCGCCGAGGAGATTCTGGGAGCACCGATCGACCGTGGCGCGTTCGCTGCCGGGTTCATCGACGATCGCTGGAACGTGAACTCCCGCCTCGGGGAGATGGGGGAAATCGTCATCAAAAACGGTTCCCGTGCCGAGATGGAACCGGATGAGATCCTCGCCACGCTGTCCGCTGGCGATGTGCTGATCAAGGGCGGGAATGCGATCGATCCGTGGGGTACCGTCGGGGTCTTGACAAGCGCCGCCAGCGGAGGCACAGTGGGAAAGTACATCGCTCCCGCTATCGCGCGTGGGGTCGAGTTGGTAATCCCGATCGGACTGGCCAAGGCCGTGTTCACACCGATTTCCGAGATCAGCCAGGAGATTGGGATCGGCAGGATCGATATGTGTATGGGCACCCCGGCCGGAATGTTCCCCCTGCACGGGAGGACCGTGACTGAGATCGACGCCCTCGAATTGTTATTCCCGGTGCGAGCAACTCACGTTGCTTCCAGTGGAATCGGAGTGGGAGAGGGAAGCGTCTCTCTCCTCATCGAAGGAGAAGAAAAGGGAGTACGTGCGGCGTTCAGTCTAGTGGAATCCCTGAAGGGTGAGCCGAGTGTGACCCTTACGGGGGCGGGATGAGCGATTCTTATCGCACGATCGCTGCCCCGGTCCATGCCAAGCTGACGCGGAAGAAGTCGCGGTTCATCGCACTCCTCTACCCCGCCGCCTCCCCGGAAGCAGTAAAAGAAATACTGGACCAGTTGCGACGGGAGTACCATGACGCGACCCACCGCTGTTTCGCCTACCGGTTAATCTCCGGCGAGGTTCGCGCGGCTGACGCTGGTGAGCCCGCGGGATCGGCTGGGCCACCGGTCCTCCGCGCGCGGGCAGGGGCCGACCTGTACGATGTATTGG
>CAZILO010000174.1:0-2264 GCA_964540085.1 uncultured Thermotogae bacterium | reverse complement strand
TAACGGCACCTGCCGATGGTGAAGGAACATTGCGCCGGTATCGTTCTCTATAGCAGTAATGGTGGCAAAAGACGCTACTTGCTCCTCCGCCATCGTGACGGTGGCCACTGGAGCCTGCCTAAGGGTCATATCGAGCCGGGGGAGTCCCCGGAACAGGCGGCATTGCGAGAAACACGTGAGGAAACAGGAATTTCGGACATCGAAGTTGTTCCCGGGTTCCGCACTGTGAGCCGATATCAATTCACCCGTGGCGATACACCGGTGGATAAAGATGTGATCTATTTCCTCGGCAAAACCAAGCAGCAGGAGGTCCACCTCTCCCCCGAACACACCAACTGGCAGTGGGCCGATTACCAAACTGCGCTTGCGACCCTGACCTACGATGATACCAAACAGGTATTACATCAAGTCGAGCAATTTCTGGGAGCCGCTAAAAGCTCTTAAACACCCGTGCCGACGGCCGTCCCGGCGCCGAAAGATCCAGATCGAGGAAGTAGCCGAATGGGGTTTGAACCGCTTCGTACCCCGACTGCACAAGCCGGGATTGGGCACCATCCAGTACCCGTTTCGCAAATTCCGGCGTCGCCTTTGTCTCCGCGAGATGGGCGAATGAGTGGAGCAAGATACGCTTGGTATCGTTCTTCCGTGCCGCCCATTTCAAGTTCTTGACAAGCTTGGTCTCAATGCCGGCAGGATCCCCCTCATCCTGTTCCTCGAAGTGAATAAAGCCAACGAGCGCATTCGCAATCTCCGTTGTCTCGTCGCGGTCAGGCTCCGATTCGACCGTTTTCATCGTAGTGCGATAGCCAAACCGATCTGCGTAGATCAATAGAAGTTTCATGTACTTCCCCCTTTGAAACGACATCCGTTAATCATACACCTTCCTCATTTGGATATCGGCCAACAAGTAGTCAAACCGATTCAAAACCTCCCAAGAAGAAAGGTTACGATGAACAAGGTAGTACTTCTGCGGAATGGGATGGGTGCCGACTACTACTGGAATTTGGTAGCGTGTCTCGATGTACTGTCTGAAGTAATCAATGTACGGACAGGGCGGGTAACCAACCACCAATCCGGTCGCAAGATGAATCGCCTGAGCGCCGTTTTTTATCATCTCCGCCGGGACGTACTCCACATTGCCGCCCGGGCAACCTCCGCACGTTGAATATCCCACAAGTTCAAGCGGTTCATCCGCCGGATAGCGGCTGAATGCGCCATCGCGGTTTCGCATCGCCCGCAGACATTTACCGCCGCCGCAGTTGCGATACCGGTCACAGATGATGATCCCAATTTTCACGTTATTGCCTCCCTCTGAACCCCCCGGCTTCCCCGGAAGGCTGTGTTACGTGAGGCCACCGGAGCTTCCTACTTCTGATAGTATACCTCCGCAAACTCCGCCGGTGAAATGTTCCCGATTGGTTCAAGCAGCCGTTGGTTGTCGAACCAATCTACCCAGTTGAGGGTTTCAACCTCGACGTGGCCAACGTTACGTCAAGGCCCCAGTTGGTGGATCACTTTCTGAGCGTTGCGTGCATAGTGGGTATCATCTCTTGGCGCATCTACCTACACCACTTGACAGGACGTGGCCAATATCGTAGATCTTGAATGGAGGTGATTACGATGGTAAAGCGTGTGTTGCTAGTGGCAGTAGGCCTAGTCCTGCTGCTCGGAATAAGTGTGTTCGCCCAGGTAAGTACGCCATGGATGAACATTCCACCCGGCAGTATGCCGAGGTATACCGGAGCATGGGGATCGCGAGGGGGAGCATATGCAACCTCAGTAATAGTAAATCCATCTAAATCGACTACCTCTCTAGCTGAGACATTCGGAAATGTTGGAGGAAATATCATGCAGTACTCGGATGAAATCGGTCAAGGATTTACTTTCGGTACGTTAGCCGCAGCCACAATATGTCCTCCTGCACTAACTCTTACATTAGGTGGTGATGCAGCGGCTGCCGCAACATTTGGTGTTGGGTTAACTCTATCATTAACAGCTAAAGTGATGAAAACTCCCCGTGAGACCACCATACTCCATCCTAAATTCGGCGGAGGCGGATGTGTAAACTGCACGATAAGATAGGGAATAGCAACTGACATTATCTCTCTATCATGGACTACTTATACCAAGGATCCTGCGGTGATCACCGCAGGATCCTCGGTTATCATTCTATTAAGTCGGAAACTTGCATCGGTCGCTCGAAAATCGTCGCTGCTATGTGATGCTATATGGATCGACTGCGTCCCGGATCGCGTCCCCCATAA
>CAZILO010000173.1:0-2273 GCA_964540085.1 uncultured Thermotogae bacterium | reverse complement strand
ACGGCGTGCCGCCGCTGCGTGCGATCTGTTGCGTCAGCGCCATCAGCTCATCCCACGTCTTGGGCACCTTGTATCCTTTGGCAGCGAACACCTTGGGATCGTACCATACGAGGCTTTTAACGTCAGCGTCCATGAAGATACCGTACACGTGCCCGTTTACCGTGGCTAGGTCTACGAACCCTTTCGGTTGCTGGCTCATGTCCACGATGTTTTCCAGCGGTACCAATGCGTTCATCTGGGCAAACTGCTTCATCTGCCCCGGATTGGGCATTGCTGCCACATCTGGCGGGCTCCCACTCTTAAAATGTACCATCAGATAAGTGGGAAGGTCGCGCCCCACCGGCTCAATGGTAACTTGAATGCCTGTTTCCTTCTCAAACTGCGCGATTACGTCCTGAAACGCCTGCAGCTCTTGGCCGCTCCATACAACCGCGATCGATACTTTTTGTGCTGCCGCTTGACCGAACACAGCAATCATGCCGACCAGCATGAGGATCATTAGCCCGATAACCGCTTTTTTCATCATCTACCTCCTTCTCGTTTTTGTGTTCCCGGTGCTTGAATGTTGCTTGTTGCTATCACCTCCCGTAGTAAAATTTAAGTGATGAGTTCAACCGGTCGTTGGAGCGCCTTCTCCAGTGCGAACAACGCCCCTCCTTTAGCGCAACTCAACTCGCGTTCATGGGCAACCGTTATTGCCACGTTGTGGGTCATCCCATCGTAGCGGATATCGTTAATTCGAGTTGTGAGCGCGTTGATGAACGCGGGTTCGCTATCGCCGATGGTTGCCGCATTAATCACTATGCGATTGGGATCGAACAGGTGTAACAGGTTGACAATCGGCTCGAACAGGCGATCGGCGAGAAGAGCGGCAAACTGATCTTGGTTCTCCGCGGCGCATTTTTGAACCGCGTCCTCTTCCACATACGCGCGATACAGTGCGCCGGCGTTTCCGTTTCCGCCGTGAAACAGCTTTCCTTTGATCAAGATGCTGCCGCCCATGCGAATATCGCCCTTCAACCCGCGGCGCAACGCAAGATAGGCCATTACCCGGTCTTGGTATCCCAGTGCACGGTGTTCCGCCAGCGACATGAATTTGACGTCATTGCTGACAAATACCGGGAGGGAAAGGTCTTCCGCGAGAATCTGCCGTGCCGGGATGTGTTCCCAATGAGGAAGCGCGTGCCCGGCGACGGTTATCGTGTCACCACTGAGAAATGCGGGAACGCCGATTCCCAGCCCAGCGACGCGGTTAAGTGGGATCCCAGCATCGGCGAGCAACGTTTTAATGCTAGCAGCGGTAAAGGTAAGAGTGGCAGTTGGATCAGGAGTGATAGCAGCGGGAATAGTGAGGGTCTGTTTGCGGATAAAATTGCCATTAAGCCCGAGGATGACCAGGTTTAGTTCCGGGAATTCGAGGTCGCTACCCACGGTATATAGTGCCTGGGGATTGATTGCATACAACACAGCCCTGCGACCACCGGCGGATGGGCCACGACCATCATGGTGTACAAACCCAATTGCCGCAAGATGAGAGATCGCGCGATCAACGGTGGGGCGACTAAGGTTGAGCCGTTGGCAGAGCCCGTTTTTAGTGAGAGAGCCCTCCTGCCTCAGCGTGAGGAAAATTTTGACCAGGTTGCGTCGCCACACCTCCTGGTTATCACGCACGTCGCTCTTCCCTCCTTGCTAACTTTTGCATCAAGCTTTTTCAAAAGCTCTTTATAAAAGTAGCACAATTTGCCGCCCTTGTCAAGAGGCGCAGCAAGAAACGAAAAATAACGCGGTTTTGGAATCGGATAAAGTAAAATCCCGGAGCCAGTCCATCACCGCAATAACTGGAGGGCTAACCCCGGGATTATGGCACAATCACATGGGATGGATTATCCCTTTTGCAGTGCTTCGGTGATCTCCACCACCATCTGCTTACCGTCCCCGAACAGCATGAGCGTGTTATCCGCGGCGAACAACGGGTTAGGCACGCCGGCGAATCCTGGGCTGAGGCTACGTTTGATTACAACCACAGTGCGCGCCTTATCCACCTCGATGATCGGCATGCCAGCGAGCGGACCGGAGTTCGCCTCCCGCGCCGCCGGGTTGACGGTGTCATTAGCCCCGATCACGATCGCCACGTCGGTCTGCTCGAGGATGGGGTTGATCTGTTCCATCGTCTTCAGTTTGTCGTAGGGGATGTTCGCCTCGGCGAGCAGGACGTTCATGTGACCGGGCATGCGGCCGGCAACCGGGTGAATTCCGAATAGGACTTCCACTCC
>CAZILO010000172.1:0-2309 GCA_964540085.1 uncultured Thermotogae bacterium | reverse complement strand
GCCCGATGATCCAGTTGGTCATAAACCCGCCGTAGGAGCCGCCCATCACCCCGAGACGGTCGGCGTCGACCTCCGGGAAGCGGGCGATTGCCGCATCCAGGATCGTCATCAGATCATCGTAATCGATCGTCCCGTACTTGCCGCGGATGTCGGCGAACGCGTTCCCCCATCCGGACGATCCGCGCGGGTTGCCGAACACGATAATGTAACCCGCACCGGCGAGGAGCTGCATTTCGTGGATGAACACCTCACCGTAGGTCGTCTTCGGCCCGCCATGGATGGCGAGGATTGTCGGATACTTCTTCTGCGGATCGAAATCCGGTGGGCGGAGGATCCACGCGGCAAGTTCAGTCCCGTCTTCGGTCGTGACAGCGAATCGCTCCGGCGTGGACACCGTTTTTTCTGCGAGCGCTTGGCCGTTCAAAGACGTCAGTCGTTGCTCAGTTCCATCAGCAATTGTGTACAGCTCTTGCAGCGTTCCCGAGCGGAGGGCAACGTAAACGAGTCTGCCGCCGTGGACGTCGAACGCGTCAACCGAACCCGGTGCCGTAACGGCGCGGGTGATTTTCCCGTCGGAAGTGACACGTTCAAGATAGGAGGAGTCGTCATCAGTCACGATCACGTAGACGGTCTCGCCATCGGCGCGCATCATCGGCCCGCCGCCGTGGCGGACGTCGGAGTTGACCGAGTTTCCGGTCGAGCGGTCCCACCCCGGGGTGAGAGGCGAGAATTTTCCCGTCGCGATGTCGACCACCAGCAATTCGCGGTTCTCGTTCAGCCCATATGTTCGCATGTCGGTCCCAAGCACGACGATCCGATCGTCTCCGAGGAACCGCGGAGCGGACAGGGAAAGCTCGTCCTTGGACAGGCACGTACGTGTACCGGCAGCGAGGTCGAAAAGCCATAGCTGGTCGGTGAGCGGCGCCTTATCCGCAAACTCCTTGCCGGTGTAGGCGATCTTCGTTCCGTGAACATCGAACCCGGCCACATTGAACATTCCCGGCACGAGTTCTTCAGCCTTACCGGAGTCGAGATCAAACGTGAACAGGTGGCGGCGGCGCTTGTTGGTGAATCCAACTCCGTTTGACCAAAACGGGATCTCGTCCAACACCTCGTAGTCGTTATCATCCTCTTTCTCTGCGAACAGCGGCACACGCGCCGAGTAAAGCAGGCGGCCGTTATCCAGAAGTTCAAGCGATTCAGCCTTGTGAGGAATTGTCCCGATCAGTTCGGCCTCGCCGCCATCGAGCGCGATACGGTACAGCGGGCTTTCCTGCTTTTCTTTCTCCTTTTCCCCGCCGCGGCGCGATACGAACACGAGCGACCGCGAATCGGCGCTCCACGCGAACGGCCCGTCCTTGCCGGAAGTCGTCAATCGCCGCACAGCGCCAGTTACCAAGTTCACAACATAAATGTCGCTTGCGTAGTCGCTCTCTTTCTCCCGTGCCCGTTTAACGATAAACCCCGCCCATTCCCCGTCAGGGGAGATCCGCACCCCGGACAGGAACCGATATGTGAGCAGATCTTCCGCATTAATCTTATCCATCCTTCCTCCTTTCCCGCTGATGTTATCGCCGTCATCCCGATTCTCCCAGTCCGACTTGCAACCGGCGCCGAGCGGGTTATTATATCGCATCCGATATATCGGACACGAAGAAGGTGGCCAATGCGCACAATGAACCGAGGATTCCTGCGGCTATATCTGTTGAAGCTAATCGGCGAAGCCCCCACCGGCATATCCGGATATTCCCTGATGAAGCGGATTGAGGAGGATACCGGATTTTGGCGGCCGTCACCCGGCTCGATTTATCCGCTCCTCGCGGCGCTGGAAGAGGCGGGATGGATCGACCATCGCGTTGAAAAAGACAAGAAAGTCTACTCCCTCACCGCAAAAGGGCGAGATGGACTCGCCCGCGCCCATGCGGCAAAGGAGGAGGCGATGGAGGGCGTGCGTAGATCAATTCGTGTCCTCGGTGAACTGTTTGGACAGGAAATGGAGGCTGAATTGACCGCGCATTTAGAGCAAATTCACCGCCGCGTTCCCCCGCCGGTGCGTGGCCGCCTGCATGAGCTATGGCAGACTGTTACTGAAATCTCAGTCCATGACCTCACACCTGCGGAGTTGAACCAAATTGACGGGATATTGATGCGCGCGATCAAGGAGTTGAAAAGCTATGCAAACCGCGATTGAAGTTACCGACCTCGTGAAGGTTTACAAAAACGGGGTACGGGCAGTGGATGGGGTGTCGTTCCACGTGGGAAGAGGCGAGATATTTGGTCTGCTCGGTCCAAACGGAGCGGGAAAGTCA
>CAZILO010000171.1:0-2370 GCA_964540085.1 uncultured Thermotogae bacterium | reverse complement strand
ACACGACATTGGGGACGTCACCGGTACGCTCGTACGGTGCCTTCGGGCCGAGGATCCAGTGGTGCGTACGCGACATCAAATGCTGTGGCTGTTCCAGATCCAGCAACGCCGCTCCCACCCGGTAAATCGGGCCGCTTACCATGTTCTTAATCCCGTGATAGATCAACAACCAGCCGTGTTCGGTTTCGATCGGCGGTAGTCCGGTCCCTACTTTTGCCCCGTCCCACCACGGGCCGGATCGAATTGGAAGCACGACCTCATTCTCACCCCATCGCGTCAGATCGGACGAATAGGCGATCCAGATATTCCCCTCGTCGCCGCGCGGGCGATGAAGAATCGCGTACTTTCCGTGTATCCGACGTGGGAACACGGCGGCGTCTTTGTTGTTGGGCGGCAGCACGACCCCCAGGCGCTCCACGGACTGAAAATCAGTCGTAGTGGCGATTGCCACTGCGGGACCGTATCCAGAAAATGCAGTGTACGCCAACACCCAGCGATCGAGATCATCCACCCGGGTAATGCGACAGTCCTCTACCCCGTATATCTCATACGGCGATCCCTGATCCGGGTGCAGCAACGGTCGATCCTCGATCCGCCATCCGGTCACCCCGTCCCGGCTGCGGGCAACCGTGAGATGCGACCGCCCCGATCGGCTTTCGACACGGAGCAGCAGCAGAACTTCATCCCCCAAGTCGGCGACCCCGGCGTTAAACACGGCGTTTGCCGGGTACGGCAGCTCTGACACCTCAATGAGCGGGTTATGCTCGCTCCGATGAAAAATATCTTCCATCTCCCCCTCCCGATGGGATAGCTGCGGTTGCGGAAGTATGTCGCGATTGACGCGGATAGTCAAGCCCATTCTTCCTCTTAATTGGGAACGTTGTTCCGTAGGTTAGTTCTGCATCAGCGGACATCGTGGCCTCTACGTACGAGGATCGCGATCAGATCAGCGACGTTTGTGCCCGTGGGGCCGGTATTGATGAGGGCGTCGGCAGCAGCAAGAGCGTGATACGCGTCGTTATGCGCCAGCGCGTCCTGGGGACTGATACCGTGAGCACGGATACGAGCGGTTGTTTCTCCAGTAACTATTCCTCCGGCGGCATCGGTCGGGCCATCACGTCCATCGGTTCCAATCGCAGCGATGGCTACCCCTGAAAGCCCGGAAATTCTCAGTGCCGCTGCGAGGGCAAGCTCTTGATTACGCCCTCCCATCCCATTCCCCCGCACGGTTACTGTCGTTTCACCTGCGGCGATAATGAGGGCGGGGAGAGGAATTGGCCGATTCTTGGTCACCAACTCGCGTGCCAGCGCGGCAACTACCTTTCCCACCTCACGCGCCTCGCCCTCAAGGGTCGTGGTAAGAAGGAGGGTATTATAGCCAAGCCGGTTTCCTTCCTGTTGCGCCGCTTCTGCTGCGATCGCCCCGGAACCGGCGATCACGTAACTCGCCCGGTTGAATATAGGATCGCCCGGCTTGGGGGTCTCAGGAAATTTCCCCTCGAGTCCTGCCGTTAGCCGTTCTCGCACCGGCGCCGGCACTTTTCCCCAGAGCTGGTACCGCTTGAGGATCTCGACGGCGTCCGCAAACGTAGTCGGGTCGGGTACTGTCGGCCCGGATGCGATCATGTCGACTGGATCTCCGGGCACATCGGAAAGGATGATAGAAACGACTCGGGCGGGGAATGCCCGCTTCGTCAGTTGCCCGCCTTTGAGTTGGGATAAGTGTTTGCGCACCGTGTTGATCTCCTGAATCCGCGCTCCGGAAAGAAGGAGGAGTTGGTTGATGGCAATGACGTCGGGTAGGGTCACGGGCGGCGCCGGGAGCGTCAGAAGTGCCGAGCCGCCGCCAGAGATGAGAAATACCACAACGTCGTCGGCATCGGCACCATCGACGAGAGCACCGATCCGCTCCGCCGCCTCCAGCCCGCGGGCGTCCGGAACCGGATGGCCCGCTTCGACTACTTCGATTAGGCGAGTGGGGACCCTGTATCCATCGGCTGTGACGACGAGTCCGGAAGCGATTTTTTCTCCTAGAACCTCTTCCACCGCGACGGCCATCCGCGCCGATGCCTTTCCAATCCCGACAACGATTACCCGACCAGCGACATGGTGCCTGATTCCCTCCACTGTCAAGGTCGCTCCGTCCCACTCCAGCACCCGACGGACGCATACGCCAGGATCGACGGCGGCGAGCGCCGCGCGAAGGATCCTCTCGCAGTCGGCACGGTTACTGTTGTCCATCGATCCTCAGCATCTCCCGGTACTGGGCGAACGCGGCGCGTTGCCCCGGAGTATACGCCTCGGCCTCCACGTCAATCATCCGCTCTGTCTCCCGCACTAAACTCAAGAACCGTCCCTGCCACAGCACCC
>CAZILO010000170.1:0-2374 GCA_964540085.1 uncultured Thermotogae bacterium | reverse complement strand
CCCTTGACAACTGTGAGCAACGCTGCTAGGATGGAAGCCGGAGGAATGGAATGACACGAAATTGTGATTGGGAGGTGAGCGTATCTAAAGGTAATCTGTACAGCTACTTTATGACGATTTGGGCCGAGTAATCCACCGCGGTGGTGCATACTCGACCCGGTGAAACCGAAAGCCGAAATGGCTTGCGGTTTTTTATTTTGTGAGGTGGATGATGCTAATCGTTGACAATCTCTCCAAACGGTTTGGTGGACTGCGGGCGGTGGACGGATGCTCGTTCACCGTCCGCCGCGGCACGATCACAGGGTTGATTGGGCCGAACGGAGCGGGGAAGACGACGGTGTTCAACGTGCTCACCGGTTTTCTTCGCCCGGATGGAGGCAAGGTGCTACTGGAAGGCGAGGAAATCACGGGTCTTCCCCCGTATCGGATCTTTCACAAGGGGATTGCGCGCACGTTTCAGGTACCGCGCGAGTTCAGGGAGATGACCGTGCGGGAGAATTTGATGTTGGTACCGGCGGGACAATCGGGGGAACGGTGGTGGAACCCGTTTTTGCGCCCGTGGAAGGTAATGCGGCAAGAGCGTGAGCTCATGCGTCGTGCGGACGCGGTCCTCGATTTCCTTGGGCTTACACGGCTGCGGGACCAACCGGCGGGATCGCTATCCGGCGGACAGAAGAAGCTGCTCGAACTGGGGAAGACGATGGTATCCGATCCCAAGCTGGTGCTGCTCGACGAGCCGGGCGCGGGGGTGAACCGCACGTTGCTCAAAGCGCTTGCGGACTCGATCGCCCGCCTGGCGCGTGAGCGTGGTATCACGTTTCTCCTCATCGAGCATGACATGGACTTCGTGATGCGGCTGTGTCGGCCGGTGATCGTTATGAGCGAGGGACGCAAGCTGACCGAGGGCGAACCGGAAGAGATCCAACGTAATGAGGCGGTGCTTGAGGCCTATCTCGGAGGGCAGTATGTCGCTGTTGAAAGTTGACGGCGTGACGAGCGGCTACGGCGACATGGAGGTGCTGCACACGGTGTCGTTGGAGGTGGGGCCCGAGGAAATCGTAACGATCATCGGGCCCAACGGCGCGGGGAAGTCGACGCTGATGAAGACGATCTTCGGGCTGCTCACCCCGAGCGCGGGCACGATCCGGTTCGACGGGCGGGATATCACCGGGCTATCTCCCGATCGCATCGTGCGATTGGGAATGGCGTATGTGCCGCAGGTGGAGAACATCTTCCCGTCCCTCACCGTGCAGGAAAACCTGGAGATGGGGGCGTTTATCCGCACTGATGATTTTTCCGATCGCATCGATGAGATCTATTCCCTGTTTCCCGTGTTGCGCCGCCGTCGCAACCAATGGGTGGGGAAGATGAGCGGAGGCGAGCGCCAGATGGTAGCGATGGGGCGGGCGTTGATGCTCGATCCGACGTTGATCCTCCTCGACGAGCCGTCGGCTGCACTCGCTCCGAAATTGGCGATGGAGATATTCGATCGCATTACCGCGATCAACGAAACCGGGGTAGCGATCCTCATTGTCGAGCAAAACGCCAAGGAATCGTTGCGCCTTTCCACCCGGGGCTATGTGCTTGCCGCCGGACGAAATCGGTTCAGCGACACCGGGCGCAACTTGTTGGAAAACGAAGAGATCGGCCGGCTTTATCTCGGCGGATAGGAGAGACATGTCAGCGATAATGCAAATACCGCAGTTACTCGTGTACGGAGTCGTTTCCGGCAGTATCCTTGCGCTGGGGGGAATCGGTGTTTCGCTTACCTACAGCATCCTCGGGTTCTCCAACTTTGCTCACGGTGACATCATGGCGTTGGGGGCGTATATCGGGTTGGGGCTGCTTGGCCTGTTCTCCGCGATTGGTCTGACAGATACCCCACTGGGGCCGTTGTCGTTTGGGCCGGGGTTCATTCTGGCGATGATTCTCGCGGTTGGCCTGACAGCGGTGACAATGATCATCATCGACCGGTTGCTGTTCCGCAAATTGCGACGCGCTGGGCCGATCATTCTCATGATGGCGTCGATCGGATTGGCCCTCGGATTGCGCAACGTCATCCAATTTTTCTGGGGGCCGCAGCCGCATTACTACATCGCCCGGATTCAAGTGGCTGTCCCCATTCCCGGGATTAACGCCCGCATAAAGTCGGATGAGGTATTTATTGTTGTGCTTGCGGTCGTATTGGTGGCGGCGGTACACGCGTTTCTTCGCTATACGAAGATGGGGAAAGCGATGCGAGCGATGGCTGACAACGCTGCCCTCGCCCGCGTCACCGGGATCAACACCGACCGTGTGATCGCATGGACATGGGTGATCGGTGGTGGGTTAGCCGCGGTGGCAGGGATCCTCGCGGGGCTTGAAAACAGTTCAA
>CAZILO010000169.1:0-2394 GCA_964540085.1 uncultured Thermotogae bacterium | reverse complement strand
ACCGGCGGGTGACATTTGAGATCGCGCTCATCGCGGGGGTGAATGACGCGCCCGATCACGCAAAGGCCGTAGCCAAGCTTTTATCCGGGCTTCTCTGCCATGTGAATCTGATCCCGCTTAACCCGGTTCCAGGAATTCCATTTCGGCCGAGTCCGCGCGCGCGCGTGGAGAAGTTTGCCGAAATCTTGGAGGCGGCAGGAATCACAACTACCGTCAGGTTGGGGAGAGGAATCGAAATTCAGGCCGGCTGCGGCCAGTTGCGGGAACGGTCACTCGTTCAGTAAGCCGCGGTAAAAGTCGAGTGCACGATGCCCCCAGTTCTCGGTGATACGGTTCAGTCCTTGATTCACGAGTTGCCGCACCCGCTCGCGGCTGATCTTCATGATCCGCCCCACCTCAGCGAGCGAATACGGATAGCCGTCCTCGATCCCGTAGCGCAGCCTGATGGCAAACGCTTCCCGCGCTGGAATGTGCGACAACACCTCCTCCAGTTCATCGTGGAATAAAAGCCGCAGCGCCTCCCGTTCCGGGGACAGGGCGGATTCATCGGCGATTAGATCCTCCAGGGTTTCGTCACCCTCAGCAGCCCCGGCCGCTTGGTCGAGGGAGATAATTTCGTTCACCTGCGATTGAATTTTACGCAAACGATCAACGGAGATACCAAGCGCCTTGGTGATCTCCTCATCTTCGAAGTGGCCATCGTTGGCAAGTGCTCGCATCTGCTCAAGGCGGCGGACGGCGCGGAACAGGTAATCCGGAATGCGGATCATACGTGAATAGTCAGTTATCGCGATGAGAATAGCACGACGGATCCACCACGACGCGTAGGTAGTAAGGCGGTACCCCTTCTCCACGTCAAACCGGTCGACCGCCTCGATCAGGCCAACGTTTCCCTCCTGGATCAGATCGATGAGGGGGAGACCGGCCTCGATGTACTCCTGGGCGATCTTCACCACTAATCGCAGGTTGGAGGTAATCAAGCGCTCGCGTGCCCCCGCAGCGCCGTCAGCCATCGCCCGCGCGGTCGCTTGTTCATCCTCCGGGGAGAGGAGCGGAAACCGCGATATCTCACGGAAGTAGATCTTGAGAATATCGACTGTATCCGCACTTTGCGTCGGTTTTGTGTCTTCCATCACGTCTGCCATCTTGTCCACCACGAAGACTTTACGAAAGTTTCACCTCAACCTTCAAGGTGATCCGGAAATGCGGGTGCGTCAACAGCAAGGACATCAAGGGCGGTAACCCGGGCAGGAACGCCGATTCGCTCGGAAAGATTCGGATGCGTCCGCCCATTGTCGCCGGAGATGAGTTCCTTCACGTACAAGCCGCCCTCAGTGCGCAGCGTGATCTCGGCCTCAGTTGGTGACAGGAGCCGAGCATCGGCGGAGATGAGCCGTCGCTTCCGCACAAGGTCAGCACGGCGGTGAGAGACGCGGACCGGGGTTCGTTGTGCGATCGGGCCGATCATCCCCGCAAGTGCCTCCTGTAGCTGTTCCTCGTTCACCTCCGCAGCGAACGCGACGACGGCGCGGTAGGTCTTGTCAGCGTGCGTTTCCTTGAGGAGCGCGACCGTCGCTTTGTCGGTGACCTTAGTCCCGGAGATCTCGACCTTGCCGGCGGCTGTGCGGTTGACTGCAGCGGTCAAGGCCGGGACATCCGGGCTGCGGTGCTTGGGCGCCAGAAGTTCGAGCACGAACGGGCGGCCGGTCCCAAGCATACGGGCATCGATGTCCTCGCGTCCGGCGCCGTGCAGGTGCGCCCCGGACGCTGCAGCGGCGGCAATGAATGGTGCAGCGACGAGTTCTTCCACCGACTCGGGGTACTGCTTGCCCGTGTAGTTGCACGCCGGGCACCCCTTCCCACCACACTGACGGCACGGCCAGTGCGTCTGGGGGATCCCGCGCACCAGCTTGCGGTAGCGCCCGTAGATGTACACCGATGCCACCTGTACGCGGAGCGTATTCGCTTCCAGATCAGCGATAAATGAGATATCGGGGTGTTGAAAATCGACCGTCCCCCGCGCGATGATCCGCTCAAACGCCTTGCCCGCTGCCCGGTTAAACGCGTGCTTCATCGATTCGTAGGCATCACTTGGGAACTGATTCTGATAAAACCGTTCGAGCTCGATCAGCTTTGGAGTCAACTTCACTCCGAATAGATAGGTCGAAAACTCGTATCCGGCAGCAGCGGAAGCAGCTTTGCGCGCCCAGTCCTCGATATGATCAAACAACCCGCCGCACACCCAACATGTTCCGGCTTTACCTTCAGTCCCGAGCATCGCCACAACGGTGCGCAGCGCCTGTCCGCGCGCCCGGTTGGTAAATCCATGACCGAGACGCGCGAACGCCCGGCCCAGACACTCATCGCAGATCGGTCCGGCCCGCACGATGTCCT
>CAZILO010000168.1:0-2411 GCA_964540085.1 uncultured Thermotogae bacterium | reverse complement strand
CGGAGATCCCAATTGTGATCGGGGTGATGGAGTTCCAGTTCATCGGCGGGAGCATGGGATCGGTGATGGGGGAGCAGATTTGTCACGGAATGGAGGAGGCGATCCAGCGCCGCGTCCCGTTTGTGCTCGTGTCGTCGTCCGGTGGGGCCCGCGTGCAGGAGGGAATCTTCTCCTTAATGCAGATGGCAAAAGTGGCGGCGGTGCGGACACGGCTCGGGGACGAGGGAATCCCGTTTATCTCAATCATGACCTATCCCACCACCGGTGGTGTGCAGGCGTCGATCGCCAGCCTGGGCGACGTCATCATCGCTGAAAAGGGAGCAACGATCGGGTTCGCCGGCCGCCGCGTCATCAAGGACACGATCGCCGAGGAGCTGCCCGAGGACTTCCAGACCGACGCGTTTGCCCTCGCCCACGGGGTGATCGACCGCGTCGTCCCCCGGGAAAGCTTGAAAGACGAGCTCGCGAAACTGCTTTCCCTGTTTGCGGAGGTAGCATGAGCGACGAACAGACACTCGACCTCCTCGAGGCGAAGATCAAGGAGCTGCGCGAGCTGAATAAAACCGACGGGATTGATCTCTCCGCTGCAATCGCCGAATTGGAAGAAAAGCTCGCCATGCTGCGCCGCGAGATGTACAGCAACCTGTCCGAATGGGAGCGGGTGAAGCTCGCCCGCCATCCGGACCGTCCGTACGCGCTTGACTACATCGGCATGGTGTTCACCGACTTCTATGAACTACACGGCGACCGCCTGTCCGGCGATGACCCAGCGATGGTAACCGGGCTCGCCCGTCTCGACGGGAGAACGGTGGCGGTAATCGGCGAACAAAAAGGGCGCTCGATGGAGGAGAATAAACTGCGCAATTTCGGGATGCCGCGGCCGCAGGGGTACCGCAAGGCACGGCGGATCATGCGGCTGGCGGAGCGGTTCTCGTTTCCGGTGATCACCCTGATCGACACTCCGGGAGCGTACCCCGGCCTCACAGCGGAGGAGAACAACGTCGGAGAGGCAATTGCAGTGAACCTGGCGACGATGGCGCGCCTGCGCACACCGATTATCGCCACCGTCATCGGAGAAGGAGGGTCGGGCGGAGCGATCGCGATCGGGGTCGCCGACCGGATTCTGATGCTGGAAAACGCGATCTATTCGGTGATCAGTCCCGAGGGGGCAGCAGCGATTCTGTGGAAAGATAAAGATAAGGCCAAGGAAGCAGCGGCCGCTCTCAGCCTTACCGCACCCCGACTGCACGAGCTCGGTGTGATCGATGAAGTCATCCCCGAGCCGCTCGGTGGCGCACACCGCGATCCAACCCAGGCCGCAGCCGCACTGAAAGATGCGCTGGTCCGCAATTTAAATGAGCTCGTGACGATCCCCACCGACGAGCTGGTGACGGCGCGCTACAACCGCTACCGCGGAATCGGGCGTTACCGCACCCTCACGGAACGATGATTAGGGTGCTCGTCGGAGTGGGGAACACCCTGTCCGGCGACGACGGTGTCGGGCCGGCTGTTGCCGCCGGGATGGAAAATACGGATTGGAAGGTGATCGCCGCCGGATCAGCACCGGAAAACGTCACCGGACAAATCCGCGCACTCCGTCCTGACCTCCTTGTGATTGTCGACGCCGCCCACATCGGCCTCCCGCCGGGCAGCATCCGGCGCCTGCCGTTGGAAGCAACCGACCGCATGCTCGCATCGACGCACGGCCTGCCGCTGTCGTTTTTGATCGCCCAACTGGAGGGCGCGGCGGGACAAATCGTCATCATCGGGGTGGAGCCGCACGACCTGTCCCTCGGCGCCGGGTTATCCCCGCCAGTGGCAGCGGCAGTCGATTCACTGATCGCGATCCTGCGCCAGGGAAAACTGGACGAGATCCCGATCTACTAACCGCGTGCCAGCACCCGCTTTGCCGCTGTGACAACGTGGTCAACCGTGATCCCGTATTTCTCCAGCACGACGGCACCAGGGGCGCTCGCGCCGAATCGATCGACTCCCACGATCTCCCCAGCGGTACCGACGTAGTGTTCCCACCCCCGGGTCGCCCCGGCCTCAACCGCCACCCGCGCCGTGATCGCCGGCGGCAGGACCGAATCGCGGTACTCCTCGGGCTGGCGGTCGAATAGCTCCCAGCTCGGCATGGACACGACGCGGACTCCGACCCCGTCTTCCGCCAATACCTGGGCGGCACCGAGGGCAAGCTGTACCTCGGAACCGGTCCCGATCAGAATTACTGCGGGATTGCCCGATTCCCACAGCACGTACCCGCCACGCTTCAACCCATCCGCCGGGGCAACCACAGCGCGGTCGAGCACGGGGACGTTCTGGCGCGTGAACACGAGCACGGTTGGCCCGGATGTATTTTCGATCGCCACCGCCCACGCAACGCGCGTCTCGTTGGCGTCCGCCGGCCT
>CAZILO010000167.1:0-2427 GCA_964540085.1 uncultured Thermotogae bacterium | reverse complement strand
GCAGAGGACAAATGGAAAAAACTGAGGGCTACGAACTTGCCGCACAAATTTTCCCGCATGGAAACATTCACCGCTGAGAGAGTATAAGAACCATCAATGTTTAACCTCAGCGATCTCGGCGTCTCAGCGGTAAGATGTCTTATGGTCCCGAGGGGATTCGAACCCCTGTCGCCGGGATGAGAGCCCGATATCCTAGGCCACTAGACGACGGGACCGACGTAATCATTATCGTATATCGCCGCGGACGGGTCAAGTAATGTGCATTCGCCGCCCCTTCCCCCTACAATCCAGCACAGGAGGGTAAATCAATGGAACTGGAAACAGCACGAACCAAAATTGTTGCCACTATCGGCCCCGCCTGTGAAGATGAAGCGACATTGCGAGATATGATCAACGCGGGAATGGATGTCGCGCGAATAAACCTATCGCATGGAACTCACGACGAACACGCGCGCAACATCGCTGCCATCAGGCGACTTGCCGCCACTGCTGGAATCCCGGTGGCAATCATGGCCGATCTCCAAGGGCCGAAGCTGCGCATCGGCAGGATCGATCCCGAACCCCTTGTTCTGAACAACGGCGACCGCGTTGTCCTTTCCGCGTCGTCGGCTGGCCCGAGAATAATCCCGCTTCCCTATCCCGCACTGATCGCCGGTAGTCATACCGGTGACCGCCTCCTGCTCGATGATGGCGAAATCGAATTACAAGTAGAACAGGTACAACCGGACGCGCTTACCTGCCGGGTGGTGGCCGGCGGAAGACTCACTTCGCATAAGGGAATCGCGGCACCAGGGGCCACAGCCCCTATCTCTGCTCTCACTGACAAGGACAAACTCGACGCCCGATTCGCCTTGGCGCAACATGTTGATTACCTTGCTCTGTCGTTCGTTCGCCATGCCGATGACATCGAAGCGTTACGGAACGTGGTGGAAGAAGTCACCGGTGATCGGACCACAGTAGGAATCGTCGCCAAAATCGAGAAGAAAGAAGCTCTCGCCAACTTCGATGCGATTATGGAAGCAAGCGATGCAGTGATGGTCGCCCGTGGTGATCTCGGGGTGGAGATCTCCGTAGAAGAGGTGCCGCTGCATCAAAAGCAGATTATCCGGCGCTGCAACCGCGCCGGGATTCCAGTGATCACTGCGACACAGATGCTACAATCGATGGTGTCGTTCCCACGGCCAACGCGCGCCGAGGCGAGCGATGTCGCCAACGCTATCCTCGACGGGACGGACGCCGTGATGCTCTCCGGCGAGACCGCGACCGGTCGCTATCCGGTAGCGGCGGTCGAAACGATGGCCCGCATCGCCCGCATCGTCGAACCCCGGCTTCAACCTCGTACCACACGCAAGTTCGAACACGGTGTGCCGCACCGCCGACCGATCACCGACGCAATCAGCGATGCCACTGCTCGTATTGCCGATGACCTTGGGGCGCGGCTGATTGTCACCTCCACGTTCAGCGGCTACACCGCACGTCAGGTAGCGCGCGAACGGCCACATGTACCGATTGTCGCCCTTACGCCGCGGGAAACAACCCGCCGCCGGCTGGCACTGGTGTGGGGAGTACAGCCGGTGTTGGTGCCGGAATACAACAACACCGACGAAATGCTTTCGCTAATCCGAAATACCCTCGTTGAGCGGAAGCTAGCAGCACCGGGAGACCTTGTCGTGGTTACCGGCGGAATTCCGGTCGGCGGTGGCGGTAAGACGAACTTCCTCAAGGTACATCGACTGTAGCATGAGGAGCTTGCCGCTGGTATTCCCACCGGTAGAAATCAGTCCCCCGAACGACATGCTAACTTTCCACCAGCCCGGCTTCACCCGCGGGTTAATTAATCCCGTGTCCACCGGCTCCACCATACGGACCGTCCGGTTCCGATTCCGACCCCAGCAAACAGGATCGTGATCAGGAACCATAGCCCGGCTGCTTGCCAGTAGTTAAGCGGTTTGAATAGCCCAAGATGGCCGACGACGATGCTGTTCCACAGCATCTCGATGATCCAACTGAAAAAGAAAAACGCGGCGATGCCACCACCGGCGATAAACCTTCCCAATGTGCGCATGTACTTCACCTCCTTTTTTAGAAATTCCAATCGAAGCGCGGTGTCGGCAGACACAGTACCTTATCAAACTTTGAGATTAAGTCACTCGGCCCGGAGAGCGCGTCGCTGACAGTGAGGCCGCTCGCGGGAAGGACCCCGAGCCACATCCGGGTGAACGCCCCCACCGACGCGCGCAGGGTCGGGAGTCCTTGCTCCCGGCCCGGGCGGACGCTCGACTCCGGGCCGAGGTGGACGACATACTCACCCGCGATCCCGCGCCACGGAGCGTCGGGCGGAAGGAACGCCGCGATCGGATCGGAGAGCTCGAGGTTGAACCCGACCTCGCCCGGGATCCGCACCGCCCCGATGCACGCCTCGAGGCC
>CAZILO010000166.1:0-2440 GCA_964540085.1 uncultured Thermotogae bacterium | reverse complement strand
CTGCGACCTTTCGGATGTGACCCGAACGCTCTCCCAGCTGAGCTATTCGCCCATGATGAACCTATTCTAGCACTGCTCTACCCGGTGATCAAGCGTCGAACTCCGCGCCGTCAAGCATTCCGGCCAAACTCTCCCCTTCACGCTTGCGGGTGATCTCCACCAGTCCCAGCGGGGTGATATCGATGAAATCGGCCGACACGCGGTCCTTGCGCAGCTCTTCTTTGATTGCATCGATCATCTTTTGGATGTTCTGTGGGCTCTCCATGTCCACGAAGTCGATGATGATGATGCCACTGATCCGGCGCAAGCGGAGCTGGCGGGCGATTTCTTTCACTGCTTCGAGGTTGGTGTTCAGAATCGCCGCCTGCTGATTGCGGTGGCGCACGTCTCCACCGGTGTTGACGTCAATCGCAGTGAGGGCCTCGGTTTCATCGATCACGATAAATCCACCTCCGGCCAAGTTCACGCGCCGCGAGCGCGTTTCCTGGATCTGCTCTTCAACGCGGTAGTGAACGAACAGCGGTGCCTTCTCGTTGTGGACGCGGATGCGGTCCTTGTACTCCTCCATGTGCATGTACTCGAGAAATGATAGGATCTTCTCGCGGAAGAACTCGGAATCGACGACCACTTCATGCACATCTGGAAGGAGCCGGTCGCGCAAAACGGTCTGGACAAGCCCCATCGTCTTGTACAGAAGTTGCGGAGCTGATGACCGTTGCGCCGCGGACTCGATCCCGGCCCACGTTTCGGCAAGGAGTTGATAGTCGCGGGCGAGGTCTTCCTCACTTGCCCATTGAGCAGCGGTACGGGCGATCATCCCTTCCCCGTTTTTCTTGAGCTCACGGGCGAGCCGCCGTAGTTGGCGCTGCTTGCGCACGCTTTCTATCCGCCGCGATACCCCGAGTCGATCCTCGGTGGGAAGATATACCCAAAATCGTCCCGGCAGGCTGATCTTTGTCGTGCCTTGGGGGTTCTTTGTCCCAATTTCGCCCCGCCGTATCTGGAGCATTAGTGATTGTCCCGGGCGCAGTACCTTTTCGATCGGCGCCGCCCCGTGCCACGGTTTGAACCCGTGCTCTTTCAAAATGCTGTCGTTGATCTCCCCCTGAGGAAGAAATAAGCTCTTGCGCTCCCCGACGTCGACAAACGCCGCTCCCATACCGGGGAGGACGTCCTCCACCTTACCTTTGTAGATGTTACCGACGATACGTTCCTGGGTCGGATGGCCGTAGTAAATTTCCATCAGACGGTCGTCCTCGAGGATGGCAACGCGAGTTCGCTTCGCCTTTCCGTCCGGGGAATCAACTGAGATTAAGATTCGTTTACCTTTAATTTTTTCACCTTCTTTCCCTCATCGAGTCCAGCTAGCACACGTGCAAGTTCCACCCCGCTTTCCGGATCGCGTATATGGGGTGCGATCTCTACCAGCGGAACCAATACGAATCTCCGGTTAAGCATACGGGGATGGGGAATCTCCAGGTCAGGTGCATGAATAACCATCTGGTTGTACAACAGAAGGTCGATATCGAGGACGCGGGGGCCGAACCGTATCGTCTTTTGCCGGCCCGCGGCACGCTCAATTCGCTTGCAGACGGCGAGCAATTCCCGCGGGGGGAGGTCGGTCCGTGCAGCGAGAACCTGATTCAGGAACCACGGCTGGTCTTCCACCCCCACCGGTTCGGTTTCGTAAACCGATGATCGGCACGTGATCTCAACCCCAGCCCGCTCCAGGCCGTCGATTCCGAACTTCAGGTTGGCGTTGCGATCGCCGATGTTGGTACCGAGACAGAAGTAAACACCGTCGTCGTCTAATTCCGCGTCTGCGTTATCTCGAACGCTGCCCATATCCCCTTCTCCAATCCAGGTGGGGCGAGTTTTCTCACCCGCACGGTCAACCGGCTGATCCGGGGAAAGCGACGGAGCAGCTCATCCGCGATTGCACCTCCAAACGACTCGATGAGGCGAAATCTCTTGCTTGCGTTGACGTCGCGGACCGCTGCCACCACTTTCGTGTAGTCGATTGTGTCTTCCAACCGGTCACTCGCAATCGCCCGTTCCAATGCCCCCTCCAGTTCAACGTCGATGCGGAACCGGTTCCCATTTTCTCGTTCCTGCGGATACCACCCGTGGCGCCCGACAATCTCGATGTCGGCGACAACAAGACGGGTTGTTGCCCTTTCTATCCCCATCAATCCTTTGATTCCACCGCGATCATACTGAAATCGCCGATGCGCATAAACAGATCGGACAGGCGCTTCAAGAACGCCAGTCGATTAGCGCGCACCGTTTTATCATCATCCATCACCAATACCTCGTCGAAATAGCGATCAATCGGGCCCTTAAGCGCGAGGAGACGGTCGAGTGCTTGCGCATAGTCGCGTGCCTCCACGTCGCGTGTCACTTCTCCCTCCGCCTTCAGATACTCCCGCCACAGGTTTCG
>CAZILO010000165.1:0-2475 GCA_964540085.1 uncultured Thermotogae bacterium | reverse complement strand
GATGATCAACACCGGCCTTCCGCTCGGAGGAACGTGCGTCAACGTCGGCTGCGTCCCGACAAAGCACTTGTTGACCGTCGCCGAGGAGCTCTATTCCGCCCGTCATCCCCGGTTCGCGGCGATCAGTCCTTCCCCATCGCGATTCGACTTTCCGACCGCGATCGCGGAGAAGGACCGGCTGATCGCTGGGCTGCGCGGGACGAACTACCACGACGTCCTCGATGGGATGCCAAGCGTGGACTTCCTCCCCGGGGAGGGGCGGTTCGTTTCCCCGCACGAAATCAATGTGGACGGAAAGAGGATCGAAGGGGAACGGTTTCTGATCGCCACTGGAGCCTCCCCGCGGGTCCCGTCGTTTCCCGGGATCGGGGAGGTCGGTTACCTGACGAACCGTGAGGCCCTCTCCCTCACTGAACTTCCGGAGAGCCTGATCATAATCGGGGCTGGCCCGCTCGGCCTCGAGTTCTCCCAAATGTTCGCTCGGTTCGGGAGCAAGGTCACCGTCCTCACCCACGGAAAGAGGATCCTCTCCCGCGAGGAACCGGAGATCGCGGATGCCCTAGCCGGCTACCTCTGTGCCGAAGGGATCACCATTCATACCCGGGTCGAGGTGCGGTCCCTCCGCAAGGACGGAGGGATGAAGACGGTGGAAGCGGTGATTGACGGGGAGGAAACGACCATCACCGCGGCGGAGATCCTGATCGCGGTCGGGGTACGGGCGAACACCGAATTGCTCGAGCTTGACCGGGCCGGGATCGAGGTCGGAGAAAACGGCGACGTGCTGGTCGACGAACACCTGCAAACCGGTACTGATCATATCTTCGCCGCTGGCGACGTGATCGGCCATCCGCACCTGGAGACGGTCGCGGCGAAGGAGGGGCACGTCGCTGCGCGCAACGCCCTCACCGACGCGAAGGAGACGATCGACTACAACGTCGTCCCCCACGCCGTGTTCACCTCGCCTCAGGTGGCGAGCGTCGGGATGACCGAGGAGGCGTACGCGCGCGAACATCAGCTGTGCAGTTGCCGCATGGTCGATATGCGGTACGTCCCCAAGGCGCGGGCGATCAACGATACGCGTGGTCTGATCAAGATGACAATCGACCCGAAGACGACGCGGATCGTTGGGGTGCACATCCTCGCTCCTCTCGCCGCCGAGATGGTCCACGAGGCGGTGCTGGCGGTGCGAACCGGGATGACGATCGACGAACTGATCGACACCGTCCACGGCGAACAGCTTGAGAGAGTTGAGCGCTCCCATGATCGTAGCGACGTCGTCGATGCGATAGGTCAACTGATCCTTGAAGATCCCGGTGTGAATGCTATATTCCGCGCTTAACGCCTGGAACTCCCGCGCGGCCGCGGTCAAGAAGCGTTCGTGGTCGCTTACCCGGTAGGCCTCGATCAGCCCACGAATTCGGTACGCCCGCTGCGTTGTGTCTCCGCCGGCACGGGAGATCAATTGATCCCCGAACGAGAGGACGCGGGCCAGGGCTTCGTTCTGGCGGGAAATGTCATCGGCATAGGTCGCGTACCAGACGAGCGATTGAATCGCCAAGGAGAGCTCCTCGCCATCGGCCGGCTTCCGGCTGGCCAGGGCATCGAACAGGGAGGTTGCCTTCATCATGAACATCTCCCCGGCATTCGGGTCCCGGTAGCGGTTACTCGTCGAGTGCGGAACTTTGTCGGCCTTGAGGAGTTCGCCAAGATCGGTGAACGCTTCAAGGAGGATCCACTGGCCCTTCCAATCGAGCGTGCCGTCGCTGTCGACAAACAGTCCATCCTGGTTTATCAGGCTGGTGGCTGCATACTGCGCCTGCATCTTCGCCTCGGCAGCGAGGACAAGGCCAACGAACCGCCACTGCGCCCCGAAGTTGTCGGTTGGAGTGCCGAAGTGATCGTCAACGTGGAACTGCTTTGCCCACTCGGCCTCCTTCATGATCGTCCATCCCATGGCACGGGCAGTGACCGTCTTGTCGAATGTGTTTGGGTCCCAGCGCGCGGCGGAAAGAGATTAACGGACCTTAAAGTCTTAATTTGTAAGCCGGCTTACATTTTGGACGGAAGCGTTCACGAAGTTGCGTAACCATCGGATAGACTTGTCACTGCGCGCATGTAGCCGTTAGAGGGACAGCTTCTCTCTGTCCCACTAACCTAATGTACAGGGTAGTTACCGAGGTCGGACATTTATTCCTGAACCCTCATCGGATCGCCTAAGCCGTGTAATGATGAACTCGCAGGCACGATGAACCTGCTTCTGCGCGGGATTGAGCACCCCAACATCGGCTACGCCGACACGCTCTCCAAGCGCTTCACCAAGAAGGCAGTGTATAACGTTGTTCTCGCCAATTTCCCGTTCAAAGGAAGCATCAACAATGGCAATCATCACTACGATCTTCATCCCGTTGACGTTTATCACGGGGATCTATGGGATGAACTTCCACTGGATGCCGGAGCTTTCTTGGCATTACGGAT
>CAZILO010000164.1:0-2477 GCA_964540085.1 uncultured Thermotogae bacterium | reverse complement strand
TGAATCCCTCAACAAGAACGAGGTCGCAGTCGGGAAACGCCGCCGCTATCAATCGCGTTAAGTTTTCCTCGGGATCGAAGAACAGGGCCGCTCCGTCCTCCCCGAGGAGGAGCGTGCGCGTCGCCCCGGCAATGCGGTGGCGAGCGGAGTCGGTGCTGGGATCGCCGTGCACCGCGACATGGGGCGCGTGCTTCACCGTGCCCACGCGATAGCCACGGTCCTGCAGCACCGGGATCAGCGCCTCGATCAACCGCGTCTTGCCCGCGTTCTTGTGGCCGATAATTGAAATCGCGTTCACCGTTTAATCACCCCGATAAGATCGTCCATCCCGAGCCGGTGCAGTGTCGCATCGGTGGGCCCGTAGCGGTCATACCCGCGTGCGGCGTAGTAATCGGCAATCGCTGCCTTTAACTCGTCCGGATCAACCGGGTGGCCGGCGCTCGCCCCGCGGGGAAGCGGCTCATGGAACCGGCGCGGAAGCCCGTCGTGGTCAATTGTGTATCCGGCGCGGGCGGCGTGCAGGCGCATCAGGGCGTAGTTACGCTCGCCAAACTCGATCATGGACTGCGGAGTGACCACAATCCCGGTTACCGCAGTGAGAAGGTCCCTGATCTGGGGGAGATTGTAGCGCTTCCCGGTCGTGGTCACGGTGAATGCGCACATCACGAGCGAGTTAGTGAACGACCGCAGGTCCTCGTACACCTTCCCGATCCATGGTTTGTCGCGCAGGGTGAACCGGTCGTACGGCTGATCGATCCCAAGCTCGGGTGTGGGATGATCCGTCTCGAGCATCGTATCGTGGATCCCTTCCATGTGCGTTGCCCCCCGGGGTGAAGTGGCGTAAGACAGGCCGAGCGCCTGCTTTCCGCGCGGCTCGTGCATCGGGACCTCCACTCCCTTGATCGTCATCGCAAACTCGGCTCCGATCTCCGCGGCGAACCGCTCCACTCCGGCGGCGATTCGGTCCCCGATCCCGTCGCGGTGCGCGATTTTCTCCACGAGTTCGATGATCTTCTCCCCGTCCCCCCACGGAACACGCTCTTGGATCAGCCCCTGTTCCGATGCTTCCATCACGGTGGCGACCGCCACGCCAGCGGAGATCGTGTCGAGGCCATAGTCATTGCATAGTTGGTTGGCGAGGGCGATGACGCGGAGGTCGTTGTTCATGCACAGCGACCCGAACGCGGCGGCGGTCTCGTACTCCGGTCCGCCGAACCGGGGGTCGACTTTTCTCCCTCCGTACTCGGTCGCTACAACCCGTTTGCACCGAATCGGGCAACCGGCGCACGTGTCACGCCCGACGAGAAACGTGTCGTGTAATCGCGTGCCGCTGATCTCCTCCGCCTGATCGAATGTACCCTCCTGGAAGTTCTTGGTGGGAAGGATTCCCCGTTCCGAGAGCCAGGTAAGCCCACCGATCGTTCCGTATTCCCCGAACTGTTGCACATCCGGATCAAGGAGCGAGCGGGCAAACTCCGCCCGCAATTGTGCAAACCGGGCGTGGTTGTGAACAGGCTTTTCCTGGTCCCCATGTACGACGATTGCCTTCAGGTTTTTCGCGCCCATCACCGCTCCCAGCCCCGGGCGACCGGCGGACCGAGTGACATCGTGCATGATGCACGCCATCTGCACCAGGTTCTCCCCCGCTGGGCCGATCGCTGCCACCCGCCCCCGCGGGTAACGAGCACGTAAGGTTGCCTCGGTCTCCCCGACTCCCTTTCCCCACAGGTCATCGGCGGGATTGATCTCCGCTTTTCCATTGATTAGAGAGATGTAAACAGGGCGCTCGGCTCTTCCGCGCACGATGATCCCGTCGTATCCACTGCGACCGAGCTCATAGCCGAAGAACCCACCGACGTACGAGTCCGCAACCGCTTTCGTTTTTGGGGAGAGTGCGAGGACGGCGTGCCGTCCCGCTCCGGCGATGCCTGTCCCCTGAAATGGACCAGTGGCGAACACAAGAACATTGTCCGGAGAGAGCGGGTCCTCGGTTCCAGTCAGCTCGGCAAGCAGGATGCGTGCGCCGATTCCCCGTCCTCCGAGATAGAGTTCATACCACCGTTCCGGAATCGCGTAGTCGGCAACTGTTCCCGCCGTGAGGTCAATATCCACGTATTTCCCGAATATGCCGTCCATCAGCTCACCTCTATCTCGTTATCCACCCATTGTATGGCGTACGGTTCAGTTCCACCAGGTTGCAGCCCGCCACCGATTCCCTGAAAATTATAATAATCGAAACTCCAAGTGAGGTGTACCTATGAGAACGCTTTCTTCCGTCCTTTCCGAAACCGCGGCCAACTACCCCGATCGTAACGCGATTCGCTATCACGGTGAGACGATCACCTACCGCGAACTGGATAATCGTGTCAACCGGCTCGCGCGCGGGCTGATCGAACTTGGCGTGGAAAAGGGGGATAAGGTTGGCCTGTGGATGCCGAACATTCCGGAATGGATCGTAGCGTACTTCGCGATCGCCC
>CAZILO010000163.1:0-2495 GCA_964540085.1 uncultured Thermotogae bacterium | reverse complement strand
CCGCCACGATCGCCGTCGCGATCGGGTGGTTCGAGCCCGCCTCCGCCCATGCGGCAATGCGGATGAGCTTGTCTTCGCTCCGGCCGTTCGCCGGTACGACATCCGTCACCCGAAATGCCCCTGCGGTTAGCGTTCCCGTCTTGTCGAACGCGACCACGTCCACCGCGGCGAGGGCGTCGAGGAAGTTCGACCCCTTGACGAGCACCCCCTGCTTGGACGCTCGCCCGATCCCGCTAAAATAGCCGAGCGGAATCGACAAGACAAGGGCGCACGGGCACGAGATGACGAGCAGGACGAGGGCCCGGTATCCCCAAGTGGCGAACGTCCCCCAGCCGAGGAATGGGGGGATCACCCCGATGGCCAAGGCCAACCCGACGACCGCGGGGGTGTAGACCTGAGCGAACTGGGTGATGAACCGTTCCGTCTTCGCCTTCCGCGCCCCGGCGCTCTCCACGAGCTCGAGGATCCGGGTGAGGGTCGACTCCTCCACGCGTTTCGCGACCTTGATCTGAACAAGGCCGCTCAGATTGAGCATCCCGGAGAGGACGTCCTTCCCCGGGCCCGCCCGGCGCGGGACGCTCTCCCCGGTCAGGGCGGAGGTGTCGAGGCTCGTCTCGCCGGAGACGACGACCCCGTCGAGCGGGATCCGTTCCCCAGGCCGCACGACGATCACATCCCCGATGTTCACCTCCTCCAGCGGAACGTCGACCGTGCCGTCCCCCGCGACGCGGTGGGCGCGGTCGACCTTCAGGGACAGGAGCGATTTGACGGACGAGCGCGCCCGCCCGACCGCGAGGTCCTGAAAGTATTCACCCACCACGTAAAACAGCATCACCCCGGCCGCCTCCGGGTACTCCCGGATGGCAAACGCGCCGAAGGTGGCGATCACGAGGAGGAAATTCTCGTCGAAGATCCGGCCCCGCGCGATGTTCACCGCCGCGTTACGCACCACCCGCCAGCCGACGAGCCCGTACGCCGCTCCGAACAAGGCGATCGTCAACGCCCCTCCACCGGCGGGGTACCAATAGCGGAAGACGAGTCCGGCGACGAAGAGCGCGAGCGCCGGGACGATGAAATACAACGCTCGGCGATTCTCCGCGGATTCCTCCTCCGGGGTCTCCGCTACGAACTCCACCTCCGGTTCCGCCCGCTTGATCACCCGTTTTGCCTGGTCAAGATTCCCGCGCAGGATCACCTCACCGCTCGCAAAGTTGACGGAGGCGGCGTGAAAGCCTTCTTTGCGTAGCGCCCGCTCGATATCCACGGCGCACGTTGCGCAACTCAACCCCTTCAATTTGATCTTTTGTTCTTCAGTTGATTTTCCCATACCCGTTCCCGCGAGTAGCAGGACTCACCTCTTTAATAAACGATTGCTTTTATGTTTATACAATAACCCCGTCCTTGGTTCAAGGGGCGGATCGCGGTACACTGAAAGACGATATGTATCACTCGGTGTCCGAACGGAAAGCGAAAAAGCTGCAGGCGACGTTGCCGCCCGATCAGGTGGTGGAACGGATCGCTGACACGTTTAAAACCCTCAGCGACCCCACTCGCGTGCGCATCCTGTACCTTCTATCCCAATCGGAGCTGTGCGTCCACGACCTCGCTCGGATCCTCGGGGCGAGTCAACCGGCGACGTCGCATCACCTGCGGCTGCTGCGGATGCTCCGATTAGTGCGGACCCGCCGCGTCGGTCGCGCCACGTACTACGCACTCGATGACGAGCATGTAGTGCAGCTGTTCAACTGCAGTTATGACCACGTGATGCACGATTTGCCGCACACGACCGCGGATGGTACGGCGTCAACCGGAGAGTAAAAGCAACACGGCGGCTCAGGAGAGTGAAACCGCCGTGTGCGTATGGTGAGGCTCTCGTTGGTTACGAAGATATCGATACGTTCAGGTTCGCCGGCGCACGCTTGATAAATACACTGGCGAAGTTTAGATGCATCCATTGTGACTGTGGCGGGAAGTTGCTCTCATCGGAATCGGGCGAATGGACGACAATGTGAAGCTCGCCGCTGGAAGGATCAGTGAACCGCGTCTTGTCGGCGAGCGTCGGGCTGTAGAGGCTGCCGTCGTCCCGCATGACGCGATATCCCTGTCCCGGCCCGCGCCGCGCCTGCTCCGTGTACATGAAGTGTCCTTCCAATCCGGGGTAACGGAGTTCGCCGTTCACGTAAATGTCGACGCGTCCCCATCCGGCGAGGAACGTAAACTGGCGCGGCATGACCGGGGCCCCTTGGCCGGTATCGCCGTGGAGCCACACGTATTCGGCGATACCGCCCTCCATGTACGGTGCATCACCGCTGAAATCTGTCAATACAACCCGGATGTCGCCGGTGAGCGCTTCATTCTTGGAGAACCGGATCGGTCCGCTTTCCGGAGTGGTCTTGACGTCCGCCACTACCACACCCGTATCAAGATAGCTGTCCACCGCTACCGTGGCCGTCCCAATAAGGGGGCGCACGTTCTCGCCTGAATAATCAAAGTTA
>CAZILO010000162.1:0-2574 GCA_964540085.1 uncultured Thermotogae bacterium | reverse complement strand
GGCGTTCTCTGCGTCTCGGCGGTGAGATGTACCAACCACCACATGGACGGGCAAACCGGTTTTTGGTAGTGTAACGGTGCGATGGAACGGGATGAGCTGCGCGAGTTGGTAATCGAGATTTTGCGGGAGAACCCCCAGACACACTTGCATGCGGTGATTGGGGCCATTAAACGGCGCTGCCCTGATTACCAGAGCCACGACGCGCTTGTGGTTCAGGAGATCATTTGGGAGCTTCTTGTTCAGGGCGTGCTTGCCCCGGGGAAGAACTCCCTTAATTTGAACCTACCGTTTATTCACGTTACTGAGTACGGGGAGCGCGCTCTGTCTGAGGAGACGCTTCTCCACGATCCATCCGGGTACATGAAAAAACTGGAAGCCCGGATCGGTGGCGCCCTTCCGCCGGTAATCGCTTCCTATCTCCGCGAAAGTTTGCTGTCGTTTCTCGCCGGCAGGGAATTCGCTGCCATGGTGCTGTTGGGAGTAGCGGCACGCGAGTGCCTGCGTGCGGTACCGATGACGCTACCGGATGACATCACCGGGATTTCCCACCGCCTTGTGTTGCACGGGTTGCCGGCACAAGAGGCTGATTCCATTGCGGTTGCAATCGCCGGTTTGCGACGGATCGCGGATTTCTGTGTGGATTGGGATGACCGCCCCACTGTCCGCCCCGTCACCCGCGAGACGGCGCATGCGTACTTGCTGCTGTTCTTTGATCACTGTAGTCAGCTTCTCGCTGAACTGGAACGGCTGAAATAAGTTGCCACCGCTACCGCCAACGGCTATCCTCAGGCTAAACTCGTGGAGGTAAGAGAAATTGGCAGATGAGATACGCGTTATTCAGTACGGGTTAGGCCCGATTGGGGCGTCGATTGCACGGCTCACCAACTCCCGCAACGAACTGCACCTCGTGGGCGGGGTGGACATCGCGCCGGACAAGGTGGGGAAGGATCTGGGCACGGTGATTGGGCTTGATTCCAAGCTTGGGATCCCGGTTGTAAGCACCTTGGAAGAGGCGCTTTCCGCCGCTCCGGCGGACGTAGCCGTCCATTCGACGAGTTCCTACTTTGACCTGTTTTCCGACCAGATTGTCACAATCTTGGAAGCGGGATTGGATGTGGTATCCACCGCCGAAGAGTTGTCATTCCCGTGGGGATCGCATCAGAAGCATGCCGAAGAGCTTGACCGGATTGCCAACCAGGCGGGGAAAACCGTCCTCGGAACCGGAGTAAATCCCGGCTTTCTCATGGATGCACTTCCGCTTTCACTCACCGCGATTTGCCAGCAAGTGGAGCGGATTGAGGTGATCCGGCGGATGAACGCAGCGCACCGCCGTGGTCCGTTCCAACGAAAGATCGGGGCCGGGCTGACGGTTGCTGAGTTCAACAAAAAGATGTCCGCGGGACGGATGGGGCACGTCGGACTGCGCGAGTCGGTGGGAATGATCTTCGATACGCTCGGCAAGGAGCTCACCCGGTTTGACACAAAGGTTGAGCCCATCGTTGCCGATCATCCCCACGAAACGGCGCACGTGATTGTGCCCACGGGTGCGGTGCGCGGTCTGAAGCAGACGGCGCGCGGTTACTGCGGGAAGACTGAGTTCGTGAGCCTCACATTCATTGCCGCAATCGACGAGCCGGATGAGGCGGACACGATCCGCATCACCGGAACGCCGGATCTCAAAGTGACGTTGCACGGGACGAACGGCGATATCGCCACCGCTGCGATTATCGTAAACGCGATCCCACGTGTGCACGCCGCCCCGCCAGGGCTCGTTACGATGCGTGACCTTCCGCTCATCACCGTCGGTCGGTGAGGATCGCATCCGCAGCGAGAAAGCCGGACCGGATCGCGCCCTCAATCGTCGCCGGCCAGCCAGTGCGGGTGTAGTCACCGGCGAGGTACAACCCCGGGATCGAAGTGCGTTGTGACGGGCGCACTTGTTCCATCTTCGGTGTGGGTACAACCGTCGCGCGCGGATGGCGGACGACAAGTGTGGCGATTGGTGCTGTGTGGTGCAGGCCGGGGACGAGATCTTTAAGTGCGGTGAGGAAGTGGGATACGATTTCATCGGTTGTCAGCGGCATGATCGCAGCGGCCGCGCTTTGGGACAGGACGATATGGGTCGGTGTCGCGCGCCCGTAAATCCGGGAGACGTTAAACACGGCCTGAACCGGCGAATTGACCCCGATGAAGAATTCCGCGTTCATCACTTCGCCGGCAAACCACAAGTGCACGTTTACGATCGGCGAGAACGCGAGCATGTCCGTCCACGCGAACGACCGATCGTCACGTGCGTTTGCAGGGAGCAAGGATAAAACGCGTTTCGGCGGGACAGCGACGACCACGGCATCAGCGAACAGCTCCTCACCGCTGTTAAGCCGCACTCCGGTTGCGATGCCGTTTTCGGTCAATACGCGTGTTACGCTGTGACCATAGCGTACTGTGCCGCCGTGATTAGCGATGAACTGTGCTGCAGGTGCGAACGTGCGTGACAGTGGCCGCGTGAACAGGCCGATGTCTGCCCCGTGCGGCCGAAAGAACCCGGTTGTAAACACGAACCGGGCTGCACGGGCG
>CAZILO010000161.1:0-2593 GCA_964540085.1 uncultured Thermotogae bacterium | reverse complement strand
CGGCTTGAAGCGCCTTTTCACCGGCAATGATCGTGTTCTGCGGCGCAATCGACGCCGCGCCGGCGTGGGCGATGTTGAGCACCGGCCGTGGCCGTGTCGCTCCGCGGGAGAAGATATTTATCGTGGCGGCAACAGCGATCACCGCCGCGTAAAATAGAGCGATAACCGCAATCGCAATCGCTCTTTTAGCGATCATTGGTCGTCTTATATTTGTCCACCAGCGCAAGCAACCTCTGCGCCTCCTTCTTCGCCTCGCGGTTCCAGAACGGCCAATTTCCAATCGGAGCTTTTAGGACAAAGTTAAGCTCCTGCTCGATCAGGGCTTTATCCCTGATCCCGTTCACCTTGCCGAGCATATCGTAGGTAAACCCCCAGTACTGCGCGTACACGACATGGTTTTCCAAGTAATCCGGCGCAAGCGACACCGCACGTTTGAGCAACGCTTCGCCTTTGTCGGGATCCCCGCCGAGGAATGACGGCAGGGTGACGACCATCGCTCCGAGTGCGTTATCGAAGCTGGCGCCCCAGTACGTCTCGTCGATCTTAATCCCGCGTTCGTACAACGCTTTCACCTTGACCGCATCCACTAGCCCCTGGAGGGGATCATAGTGAAACAGCGCGCCCCAGTTGTTCGCTGTCCACAATAAGGCAGCGGGATCGGTAATGTGGCTGACGGCGCCCGCAAAATCACTGTTCTCCAGCCGGGCAAACGCGGGATTTAGCCGCAGGCTGCGCAGCCCGTAGTCTTTCCCCTTCGCGAACAGTTTTTTGTCATTAGCAGTGTCCCCAGGGCTGAACGTAGTGAGCTCGTAGTAACACTGGGCAAGGCGGTCGAGCACGTACGCTTGTGACTGGGTTGGAATCACGGCCAGGCTTTGTTCGTAATATGCGATTGCCGTTTGCATCTCGTCAGGGATAAATCGGTGCGAAAACGCCGCATCCGCCCGGGTAATAAGATCTCCCGACGATGAAGATGCGGCGAGCACGGCCGGGGTTACACTCGCCAGGCATGTAACCACTATGACCACGAGCAACAATCTATCAATCCGTGCGATGTGCATGCTGTATTTTTATCACGCGTACGGTGCGATTAGCAAGTCGAGCCGGGGACGTAAGCGCGGACGGGTTGTTGACCACCTCTTGATTTACGGCAGGATACGGCGGAATACCCCCATCAGTCCCCCGAAGTTGACGCCCGAGAAATTGACCGACAACGCAACGCGGTGGGTACCAGGCAAGTTTGTTCCGGTGACGTACGCGTAGTCAAGGGTGAACCCCTGAACATCGAGCCCCAACCCCAGCGTCAACGCGATCCCGCCCGGACGATTGTACGCCCCTACCCGCACGGCGAACATCGGCACCGGCTTGTATTCCATCCCGAAGTGCACAACACCCGCTGAAGCGGCATCAAGCGCCACGGTAACGATATGAACCACCGTGGTGATGCCTCCAATGCGGACATCAACCCCAAGAGAATCGGAGTGGTTGGCGTAATGCACCGTTCCGAACAGGTTGGATACGCTTATCCCGAACGCACTATCGGTCATCACGAGTGGCCCGAAGCCGACATCGGGAAGCGGCATGCGGTAGGCGAGATCGACCGCGAATCCCGATCCGCTCGCCGTTCCGTCGGTAACTGTCAGATACTTGAGCCGACCGCCGACCGAAAACGCAAACGGCAGCCGGGGAATAAACGGAATGCTCTGCGGCGACAGGCCAAACCCCAGTACAACTGCGGTGTTGCCGTACGATAACGTCTTTGTGGGGGATCCAGACGAATTGTATCCCTGAATGTCACCCGAGCTGAGCGTAAACACCCCGAGCCCCCAATTGGGCAGGGTAAGATCGAGGGCGCCGTAACCCAATAGCCCCGGCTGCATCGTGTAGAACGAATTCATCGCGATCCCGGTCAAAGACGTCAGTCCAGCGGGGTTGTTGTACAACGTCTCGGCCCCGCTCACGCTGGCGACTCCGGCTCCGCCCATCCCGATCGTCCGCACCCCAGGTACGATGTCCAGCACCGACAGCGCGGGTGCAGGTGCCCCCGCCAGTGCCCCGCTCACCAGCCCAATAACGAGCACGCTGAATATGATTATCGTTTTCACAGTCATTCCCCCTTACCGTTGGATCAATAGCTTGAATATGGACGACCGAATTGCCTTACCGGATGAATCCGCCGCGGTGATCATGTAGAAGTAAAGCCCGTTGGGTAGCGCATTGCCAGCGGTAGTGGTAAGGTCCCAGCTGTAGGTGGACGCACCTGCGGTGAGAGGATGCTCGTACACGAGGTTGCCGGCGATATCGTACACGTAGATCGTCGGTGCGGTTGCTCCGGTCGGCAGGATGTAGGAAATCGTCGCCCGCGTCGCCGCTGGGTTAGGATAAGCATGCGTTACTACCTCTGTGCCAGGTTGACCTACCGCGATTTGCTTAGTAACAGCGGTACTCTTTGCCCCATCGTTATCAGTTACAATCAAGGCAACTACATAAGTTCCCACTTTTGTATAGGTATGGGTTGGGTTCTTTGCCGTACTTGTACCACCATCTCCGAACTTCCACGACCAGCCGGTAACAGTCCCGTCAACATCGGTCG
>CAZILO010000160.1:0-2611 GCA_964540085.1 uncultured Thermotogae bacterium | reverse complement strand
GAATAGAGGAGGTTGTTATGTGGCGACTGGTGGTTGTAGCGATTGTAGGAGTGCTTGTGTTGGGTACGGCCGGAGTATGTCAGACGGGGATGGGACCACCGACGAGCTTTGTGATTAGCGACCTACAGCTGATCAGCACGGCGAGCAAGTCGGATTGGAACGACCGGTGGACTGGACCGGTAGAAGCAGCAACGATACTGGCATGGTTTCACGATCACGGGTTTCCCTCGCTTATGTCTGATCTGAACGGTGACGGCATTGTGGATGAGCACGACACAATTGAGCTTGCTGACGTATTTGGAAAGGGCGGAATGCAGACAAACACTCCGGTTGGAACGACGGACGCACGGTTGGTAGTAACGCTGGCAAAGTACGTTGCCGACAAATATCCAGGGAAGTTCGAGCTGAAGATCTACGATCGGGGCTTTCCGGTGGAGTTCAACCGCGAGTTTCCGGTTAATTTCGCTTCGGACGCAATCCCGGGGATTGTTCTTACCCTAGAGAAGACGGAGCCGAATTTTCAGGCGTACGTAGAGGAACTGACCAGCGCGGAGGGAGTGATCCTCGGGATCGAACAAAACGGAAGGCTGAACTACTACTGTGCTGGTCGATCATTCCTGTATGAAAAGACTGCACAGGGGAATAACGGGATCGACCTCGCGTGGGGCAAGGAGGACCTATGGAAGGCGGGGATTCAGGGGCAGGTACTGGCGACTGAGTCCAAGCAAACCGATGCGTGGTATATCCTGTATCAGGGAGAATGGATAAAGGTGGAGTTCATGCTGGCGCTCTCTCCGCTTGTCGAGCGGGACAAGGACACCGGGGAATATGGCCCGTGTCCCGAGGAAGCAATCGCGTATGACGTATCAACAACGACCACCGCTTACGGCGACATCAAGGTGGAGGAGTGCGTTACCCGTGACGGGGACATCGACACCTATACCTACACTGTGACCAACATAAGCTACGAGAAGGACGGCTGTGGGATCTGCTATTTCTCCGTCATGAACCTGGGTGGATTCACCACGGTCAACCAGTCCGGGCCTGGGACATGGCTGCGCAACCCGTTCCATCCGGCGGGCTGGGAATGGCAGGCTCCGCTGGGAAGCTGTGGTATTCAGATCGGTGAGTCGGCCGTATTCTCTTTCTCTGTGCTTGGCCCCACTTACGATGTACCAGTGAAGGGGGTCGTCTCTCCTTGCGACGTATTTGGCACTAGTTGGACGGTTTTCAACCCGGCTCTATTTTTTCAATCCGTTCGCACCACCGGACCGAGCAGCACCCCGCCGCCGGGAGAGGGCTGCCCCGATCTTACCATCAACGCCGATCGGTCGAGTTGCACATGTGAGTGGAACCAGCAGAAACAGTACGTGTGCACGTTCAACATCTACGCCACGGTGACGAACATTGGAGACCAACCCGCGAATCACTTCCACTGTAAGCTGCAAACCGCGGTAGGTGGCGATCAGAAGCTGGTTGTCACTTTAGCTCCTGGCGCGTCCAGCACTCTCCATTTCCAATTCAGCCACACCGTTTCCTCGTCCGCAGCCACTCCTATGCCGCCATGCCCGCTCAAATTCGTCCTCACGGCGGATAGCACGCACTTCGTTAAAGAGTGTAATGAGAAAAACAACACCGACACAGGTTCCATCTGGTGCGATTGATGGCAAGAGTCCGGCTTCGAGCGGGATATCCCGCTGGAAGCTAAGGATTAAAAAGGGGGTTAGAATGAAACGTTGGCTGGTGTTAGTTGGGTTGTTGGTTGTAGTCACATTGCCGGTATTAGCGGGGCCGCTGTGCCCTGGTGGAATAGCTAGGGATACAAAGGTTATTACCGGACCATCGGGAATGATAGTGGTCGATGCCTGCGTAACGCGCTCTGGCGGCCAAGACACGTATACATACCAATTTACAAGCCTTGGCGGGGGAGCGATAAATCTATGCCGAATTCAAGTGTCCGGCTACGGTGTGTTCACCACGACTTCGGCGACGACCCTGGCGGGCTGGGGTTCGGGCAATCGCTCCACGAGCTGTGCCACGTGGTGGATTTGGAAACTGAGCACCGGCAGCCCCCCAACCGGACATACACTGACCGTGTCATTTACTGTTGACGGTGAGACGGTCCCGGTGGATGTCCCGGCAACAGTAGGAGTATGCGGAGAAAGAGAGATCCCGTTTCTGATCATGGGGCCAGCATTGCCGGGAGCTGACGTCGCATTTACCGGGGGCGGGCAACGCATTGACTTGCTCAGAGGTGGGGCTTCTCAATCGATTATGCGGTGTGATCCTGCATGGCTGCGCCACGGCTTTAGTGGGGTAAGTTCTGTGGATCCCACTACTTTCTCGTTTCGGCTCCTCGTCGATGGAGTCGCGGTCCCACTCGATCGCCGCGTCCGGTGTGCACCATCGTTCATTGAAGATTCGGAAAGGACGCTAGTTGAGTGGCACACTAGTTTTCCCCCCGATTATTTCACAGTGGGTGTGCATGCGGTTACTGGCATCTGGGAAATGCCAGGATTTCGCTATGACCGTACGATTGAACTTGTCGTCAAGCGATGCGGTCCCGCGCTCCCTGATCTTTCCATCCGGGTTGATCCGGAGGGATGTACGT
>CAZILO010000159.1:0-2651 GCA_964540085.1 uncultured Thermotogae bacterium | reverse complement strand
ACTCCTCCCACTCGGTATTTGTCCAGAAGCTCTAGGATCACCCGCCGGGCGTTCTCCCCATGGCGCATGATAAACGCCTGTTCCCGGTTGCGGAAGGCGGCGGCGCGATCATCGCGGGTGCGGATGGGGGATCCGAAAGCTATGTGGGAGAGGAGATCGAACATATCAGCATCCTCCTTGTCAAGCACCTCTCCGAGGACCTCGGGATGAATGCTGGCACGACGTAGATCAGCGAGGAATGCACGCCGCCGGGTGGGATTTACCCAGATATCACGCAGGGTCTTGCGGGTGGGGGCAGCTTTCATCACTCGCTGGCGCGTGTAATCACGATATTCGCTCAAGGAGAGCTGTTTGCCCGTCTCCTCGATGAGGAAGATTGCTTCATCGGCAATGGTAACTTCCAACCCTTGCACGCTTATTTTAGCCCCCGCTTTCCGTTCCGGCTTCAGGGCGATATCGGTCGTGACTTCTTCATCCCGGATCGTCGTCACCCGCACCTGTCGGCGTACGAAACCCGGGTAGCTTACGATCAGAGTGACCGTTCCAGCAGGAAGTCCGGTGAAGGAGAAGGCCCCGTCCTTGTCCGTCCTGATTGGTCCCTGCTGGGTGTTTGGCCCTGTGCGCACACTGACCGCAGCGCCGACGATGAGAGCCCCGGTCTGAGCGTGGAAAACGTGTCCGGTCAGGGCAGCAGTAAGTGGTCCTTTTGGTGGCTCCGGCGGTGGCACCGGAGGGCGATCCCATTCGTCGAACAGGCGTGCGGCGCCGGTAAAATCGATGATGCGGAACCAGTATTTGTCCGCCGGTGGATCAAGGCGGCTTCCCCTTCCGATGATCTGCTTAAAGAGAAGGGGAGAGGATAAGGTTTTCATAAAGACGATGTTCCGGCACGACGGGACATCTACACCGGTGGAGAGGAGCTCGGCAGTGGTGGCAACGACGGGCGCCTTCTTGTCTGAGTCGGAAAACTCCTCTAACCAGCGGCGCCCCTCTTCTCCTTCTTCAGAGATGATTGGGAGAGCGTAGTTGTCCAAGCCTGTCTCCGGGCCAAACTCATCTTGTAATAGGCGTGCCACCAGTCGGGCATGCTCCATGTCCACGCAGAAGACCATGGTCTTGTCCATTGGTCCGAAGCGGCGCAGGAGCTTTGCTAGGTGTTTTACCATAGCGCGAGTGCGGTCAGGAAGCCTGATTTCGCGCTCGAACTGCGGTGTGGTGTAAATCTCCCGCGGTTCTACCTCTTCGGGGATGAAGACCTCTGCTCCTTGTTCGATCGCGTCTTGGAGGTGGAGGCCGCTTGCATCGACAGTCGTACGTACTCGATGGACCTTGTAGGTTGCTAAGAATCCGTCCTCGATACCCCGACCGAGGCTGTATTGGTAGGCAGGCGGATGCCATGTCCCTCGTTCAGGGTTTCCCGGTTCCACTTCGACTTCTGGTTCTTCAGCACAAAAATAGGCGTAAGTGTCGATGTTCTCGTCTTGCTTCGGGGTAGCGGTCATACCTAGATGGATTGCATCGCCGAAATGATCGAGGATCTCCCGCCATGTGCCGAATCCGGAGCGGTGACACTCGTCAATGATCACGAGATCGAAGAAATCACGTGGGAATCGTTCGAATAGGCGGACACCGTCTTTACCCGGACTCCACAATGTTTGGTAAATCCCGAAGTAAAGGTCGCGGGTCAGTTTAAGTGGGCACCCCTCAATCTTATAACGGGGCTCATTTCTCCCATCGAAAAACGGGGAGAACATATTGTAAGCCTGATCCCGCAGTACCACGCGATCAGTAAGGAAGAGGACACGTGCCGGTCTTTCGGGATGTTTCCGCTTGAGCCAACCGGACTTGATCAGTTTCCAGACAATCTGGAAGGAGATGAAGGTCTTTCCCGTTCCGGTCGCCATCGCAAGCAGAATACGACGTTGCCCGCGCATTACGCGCAGTATTACCTCGCGGATGGCAACCTCTTGAAAATAGAATGGGACCTTTCCGCACAGAGACTCAGGGCAGTAAGGATGAAGAAGGGGGTTATCTTTCCACGTTGGTCCGGATGGACGATAGGGAACATTCCTCTCGAAGGTTTTTGCTGCTTCACTGGGATCTTTTATGCCGGTGTTCGCTTGCCAACGGGTCCAAAGCTCCTCTGGACTGGGGAAATTTTCCACCTGTCGGCTTGAGTTGGTGAAAAAGTCGTATTCAATAATTTTAATGCCATTCGTAGCGTAAGCGAATGATACACCGAGATCACGTGCGTATTCCTTCGCTTGCTCTAGGCCAGTTTCTGCTGGCTTTTCCGTCGATTTAGCTTCTACCACCGCGATGGGAAAACCGGCTGTATGCCGTAGGAGATAGTCTACTTGCCGAGGAGTTGCCCGGCTGGTTCGGTTTCCCAAAAGGATGATCCGCCCCGGCGCGTATTTCGTATCTCGCTGATAATAGAATTCGCGCGTCACTTGGCTTCCGGTCCAGCCAGCAGCCTTCAGCTTGGGCTCGATCAAGTTCACACGCGTGTCAGCTTCGTTCAATTCGTTACCTTCAGCGTGATAAGTCCCTCAACTCTTAGGCCACATGATTCAGCGGCCATCTCACGGTTACTTTCAAACCGCTCTATCAGTTCTATGATTTCCCGCGGGGCGGGCATTTTTAGTGCG
>CAZILO010000158.1:0-2664 GCA_964540085.1 uncultured Thermotogae bacterium | reverse complement strand
AAGCGGTTGGGGTTGCATGTCTCTACCGATATGCCTGATGAAATCATGCATTTGATGCAGCTCTATCCCCAGCCTGTGCGCCACACTCCGAGCGTGGAGTACCTACCGTTTCCACGGCGGACCGAGTCTGACGACCGTCACTAAAGTGTTCCGTCAATCCCGCCGCGCGTAGGGAATTGGGTCATTAACGGGACAAATGTGTGCCGAAGATCTGGTAAGGCTCGTGGCTATTGCTGACGATAAGTGGGTATTGGGGCAGATATTGTTGACCTTCATATCGACTCGGTAACACGTTTTGCAATGATACGCTAGCGAAGGGACGCCATCTTAACCGAAATCCTATTTACGCAAGCAGGTAGTGACAAATCCACCTGTTTATAGATATTCCCCTTAATCACGGCTTGCTCATCATTGCGCAAAATCTACCGTCACACCGGCGGATCCTAAAGTTGTACCCACCTGGTTGTAGATAAGCGACTTGACAAACTCCAGGAGATGAAGTATAGTGATGATACCCACCCCGGGTGGGGTGGAATAATAATGAACTTAAGGAGGTCCATAATGTGGGACTACGGAATGATGGAATACGGCGGATGGATGTTCGTATGGGGCCTGGGCGGTCTAGTGATCTTCGGTACGCTGATCTACCTTGCGGTAAGGGCGGGAACACACTACGCACGCCGGGATGGCTATGGGTATCACGACTGCTCAGGGACCCATGATAGGCAGTACTACGACCGCGACGGCCGCTATCGCAACGATGACGATTGCTACCGCGGCGATAACCGGCGAACTAGGTAATCGAGAACCACGGGCACGGTAGTGTGCAATCGAGGTGCGATAGGAGGCGATGATGAACATAAATGAAGATTCAATGCAGGATCATGCACAAATGAGCCACGATCACGGCGGGGAAATACCCCGCGTGCATGGAAAGATGGCGGCGCGCGGTGCGCACGACCATCACGCGATGATGGAGAAGGACTTCCGCAAGCGGTTCTTCTTCGTGGCGATACTCACGCTGCCCGTACTCGCCTTGTCACCGACAGTGCAGAGTTGGCTCGGGTTCAGGTTGTCGTTTCCCGGCGCGCGTTACCTGCTGTTTACGCTTGCTACCTTGATAACGATCTACGGAACGTGGCCGTTCTACACCGGGGCAGTGAAGGCGATCAAGCGCGGGGTTCTCGATATGTCGGTGCTAGTGAGCGTTGCCGTCACCGCTGGATATTTGTTCTCAGCGGGAACGACGTTCGCGTTTCAAGCGGTCGATTTCTATTGGGAAATCTCGACCCTGGTGGCGGTGCTGCTCCTCGGCCACTGGCTTGAGATGCGAGCGATACGCGGGACGACCGGCGCCCTGCGCGAGCTCCTGAAGCTGATCCCGAACACCGCCCACCGGTTGACCGGAGATACCGTGGATGACGTTCCGACAAGCGCGCTCTCCGTTGGCGACCTCATCCTCGTCCGCCCTGGTGAGCAAGTGCCGGCCGACGGCGAGGTGGTCGAAGGGGAGAGCTCGCTCAACGAGGCGATGGTGACCGGCGAGTCGAAACCGATATTCAAGCGGCCGGGCGCCGCGGTGATCGGCGGGACGATCAACGGGGAGGGAGCGCTGACGGTGCGAGCGCTCAAGGTCGGAGAAAATACGGCGCTCGCTCAGATCGTGCGGTTAGTGCGCGAGGCACAAGCGTCCAAACCGCCGATCCAACGGCTCGCTGACCGCGCGGCCCACTGGCTGACGATCATCGCCGTTGTCGCAGGCCTGGGCACGTTCCTGTTCTGGTTCTTCCCTGGGAATCAGCCGTTCGTGTTCGCCCTCACCCTGGCGATCACTGTCCTCGTCATCGCCTGCCCACATGCATTGGGGCTAGCGATTCCGGTGGTGACGACAATATCAACCACGCTGGGGGCGAAGAACGGAATGCTCGTGCGCAACGCTCACGCCGTTGAGTTAGCGCGGCGGATTACCACCGTGATCTTCGACAAGACCGGCACCCTCACGCGGGGGGAGTTCGGGGTGACGGAGGTGATCGCGTTCGGGGATGCACCCGAGGATGAGATCCTCTCTCGCATCGCTGGGATCGAGCAGGGCTCGGAACATACGATTGCTCAAGGAATTGTGCGCTCGGCCGGCGAACGTGGCATCGCGCTTACGCCGGCGACCGGGGTGCAGGCGATTCCCGGGAAAGGGGTGCAGGCGGTGGTGGACGGGGAAACGACCCACGTCGGTAACCGCGCCTTAATGGCGGAGATTGGGGTTGCGATCCCCACCGACCCGCGGCTGGATGCCCTGGAAGAAGAAGGAAAGACGGTCGTGTTTGCGGCGGCGGCGGGACGGATCGTGGGCGCGGTTGCGCTTGCCGACCTTATCCGCGAGGAGTCGCGGGAAGCAGTAGCGGAGTTGAAGACGGCGGGGATCCAAGTGGCGATGCTCACCGGCGATGCCAAACCGGTTGCCGACTGGGTGGGGCGCGAGCTTGACCTCGATCTCGTGTTCGCCGAGGTGCGGCCAGGGGAGAAGGCGGCAAAGGTGGAGGAGCTACAACAAACCGGTCGTATTGTCGCCATGGTCGGAGACGGAATCAACGACGCTCCGGCGCTGGTCAAGGCGGATGTAGGAATCGCCATCGGCGCTGGAACGAATGTGGCGATCGAATCGGCGGA
>CAZILO010000157.1:0-2694 GCA_964540085.1 uncultured Thermotogae bacterium | reverse complement strand
GCCGGAGTGGCGGAATTGGCAGACGCGCAGGATTCAGGATCCTGTGAGGATTACACCTCGTGTGGGTTCAAGTCCCACCTCCGGCACCAGCAGCGATCACCCCAAACGCGACAAATAGCGCTGCAATGGTCCACAACCGCATCACGATCCTTTCCTCCGGCCACTCCACATTCGGCACCAAAAACCGATAATTGACACCGTCAGCGTGCTCGAAATGGTGGTGTAACGGGCTGATCTTGAACACCCGCACCCCGAACCCCTTAAACGCCACTACCTGCACGATCACCGAGCCCGCCTCAATTACAAGCAATCCGGCCAAGATCGGGAGCAGAAACGATGTCCCGGTCACTACTGCCGCCCCAGCGACCGCGCCCCCGAGGGTGAACGCCCCCACGTCCCCGAGGAACAGGCGTGCCGGATGAAAGTTAACCCACAAAAACCCGATGAGGATGGGAACAAGCGGAAACAAGACCGGGGCAATAGCGCCTGTACCTCCGATCAGCAAAAATCCGCCCAGGATTAAAATTGTCGTCCCGGCGGCAAGCCCGTCCAGCCCATCGGTGAGGTTCATGCTGTTCGTCGTCGCAAGAAACACGGCCCAATAGACGAGAAACGCAGCCCAGGATGGAAGAGTAACAACAGCAGTGGAAAACGGCACCCGAAACGGAATCAGCGCGATTCCTGGGAATACAGCAAACATCACCCCGGTCCCGATGGTCACAAGTGCCACCTTCTGCCACGCCCGCAGGCCGAGCGAGCGGTGACGACGAAGGGAAAGGAGATCGTCAATGCCTCCCACTATTCCGGCTACGCCCGCAGCCATGAACACGAACCAATCTTGCCAGGGGATGGAGCGAACGAACGCGATTCCTCCTAATGTTAGCCCCCACAGCACGAAGATTACCGTTCCACCCATTGTCGGGGTGCCGGATTTGCTGGCGTGCAAGGTAGGACCGTACTCGCGGATGCGCTGACCAAGCTCACGCTGGCGCATCCAGCGCGCGAATACAGTCGCCGCGGCAGCACTCACCGGCGTAAGGACGATGAACAACACCGCATAGTCACTGGGGTTCACCCGCGAAACTCCCCGTCGCACTCCATGATCTTTTTGCGCACACCGGCGCGCTGGTGCTCGTCCGTACTTCCGACCACCGCCGCAACGAGCTTGTACAGGGAATAACTGGTTATGAGGCAGAATCCCTGCGATTTACAGCCACGGAGAACTTCCGGGGTAAACTGGCGTTTCCGGCGCTTGGGATCAAGTCCAGTAGCGGCGTTGACCACCAAGATTCCCTTATCCGGGCCCGTTCCAGCAGTGCGCGCCCGATCGACCCAATCAAGGAGACGCCGATAGGAACGGACGTCGACCGGTCCCGAATCGGCGGCAGCGACTGCAACGATTGCATCTCCCTCTGGACTGCGGACGACGGCGTCGTACGGGGAATCCTCAATTGTAAACCCGAGTACTCGGAATGCGTCCCGCACTCCGGGAACGAGTGTGAACCGCCCCGTCGTGTACAGAATCCGCTTATACTTCGCCACTTGCTCTAGCTGTGTCTGGACCTCTTCCACTTTGGCCGCCAGCCGGTCCCGCCGTTCGATTAGGCTGCGCAGTTCATCGGCGAGTTTGTCCTCGCCGGGAAGGGAATACCCGGAAATCCAATCCGGAGGGGCAATAAACTCGGGGCGCGCTACCATCCGCTCCACCGCCTCTACCAACACCTCCGCTTCCCGCGCCGGTGGTACCCCGTCAATCGGGGGAAGGAACACAAGCCGCCCTTCACCGAACGGCAGGGAAAGTGCGACGATGTCTCCCACCCGGTTACGCCCGAGCACCGTCGCGAACCGCTCGATTGGAGTATCAAGAATATCCTGATACACAGCACTGTAGCTGATCCTCCCGGCGAACTCGCGCAGGTAATCGACAAACGGATCGTCAGTGTCCACGGGGCTCACATCACGCCCGCGACGGGGGAAAAAGCGGGCGTTTGCGGGAAACGACAGCTGATGTTGACGATCAACCAGGGAAAGCGTAGGAAGAAAGCTGTACCGATCGATCCGCTCGTGCGGTCCGTCCGGTGATACGAGTTCGAGCGCCTCCCCGCAGGGGCGTAGCCGACACACGACGATCCCACCGCCTTTGTACAACAGATCGGACATTTCCCGGCGTCGCTTGGCAAAAGCATGGGAAAGGATCCTTCCAAAACCGCGATCGCGATCGAGGCGAGTGCGCCGAATCCCGTCCCGGTCCAGAGGGATATCGTAGGTCCAGTGATCGCTGATCGGACCCGGATCGATGAACGCGACGGTGAACGCGGAGACGGAATCCGCGGTGAAGAAATCGCCACCGTAAATGCGCGGATGCGGCAGGTGCCAATTAAGAGCAAGGCCAAAATTCATCATTACACAGTTATGTTACCGCGCCCGCCGCTTTGCGGGCAAATAAAAAACCGGGGCCGCGCACAGCGGCCCCGTATTCTTCACTTACTGTTATTGACCTTCTAAGTTCTTGATACTTAACTTGCTCCACATAACGAGAATCATGCTAATTGGCCCTCCTACTTCATACTTTATTGGAAGGCCGATGCGGAAGTCCATGCTTGGGACAAGCGGCCCCGAGCTTCCCTGGGGGAGCCCAACCACAAACGGGGTAACGGGCGGATTGACCATCAAATTGCGCAGATGGATGATCCC
>CAZILO010000156.1:0-2716 GCA_964540085.1 uncultured Thermotogae bacterium | reverse complement strand
GGCTGAGGTTTCGAGGAGCGAAAGCGCTAGTTTTCACAGTGAACCTCGCGTTTTATTGGGGCGCGATCCCGTTGGGCTTAGTCGCGGCCGGCGTGTGGATCGATCGCCGGGTTGGGATCGGACCGTTTCCGACTGCGGTCGGAGTCCCGATTGGTGCTGTTCTCATCACTGTGGGCGCGATAATTGCTGCGTGGAGCACCGTTACGTTGTATCTCCGCGGTGGTGGGTTCCCGATCGCGCTCATGCCCCCACGTCGGCTTGTGCATGAGGGGCCGTATGGATTTTCGCGGCATCCGTTGTATATTGCGTTTACCATTTACTTCCTCGGGTGGGCGATGATAGCGCGGTCGGTAGGCACGGTAGCGCTAGTTCCCGCAGTGACGCTGGTATTGGGCGGGTATGCGGCGCTGCGCGAAGAGCGGGTCCTCCGCCACCGTTTCGGGGATGAGTACGCACGTTATCGGGATGAGGTGCCGTTTTTCTTCCGCTACCGCCACCGCGTTCCTGGTCCCGGGATCCTGTTCAGTATTTCATATCTCGTTGGGAAGGTAATCGTGCGTCTCCTGTTTCCAACCACGGTAATCGGAAAGGAATCCCTGCCTCAATCCGGCCCTGCGATCCTTATTGCTAACCACGCGTCTTACCTCGATCCGTTTTTCATCCTTGGGGCGAGTGGACGCTATATCCGGTTTCTCACCAAAGCGGGGGCGATGCGCTCCGGGGTTGCCAAGTGGTTCTTCACCCGCACCGGATCAATCCCCACTGATCGTTATCGGGTCGATCCTGCGTCGGTGCGGGGATTTCTTGCTGCACTTAAAGCCGGAGAGATCGTGGGTGTGTTCCCCGAAGGCGAGCGAACATGGGACGGGAGACCGCTTCCGATTGCCGCTGCTGTCAAACGACTGCTCACCCGTGCCGGGGTTCCGATCATCCCTGTGCGGATTGATGGGAGCTACGCGGTGTACCCGCGCTGGGCGGATCTTCCTCGCCCCGGGTCAATAGAGGTCACATTTTCCCCACCGGTTGGTTCTGACGCGGTGGACGCCGCGCTGGCACGAATTGCGGCTGTGAGTGACGGCCGCACGTGGATCCCGCACAATGCGCGTGGAATCGAGCTCGTGTTGTGGGCATGCCCGGTCTGTCACACGATCGGGAGCATCGAACCACATGGGCGAACTGTACGGTGCACCAAGTGCAACGCGGCGTGGAGCCTCGATCGCCAACTTTGTCTCCACCGCGATGGAAGCGATCCGATTACCATTGGCGAGCTGGCGGCGGCCATTCCAGCTGAGAAAATTCTACGAACCCAGGAACAACTCACGGCGATTGGGCCGGTGGACATCCTTATCGGCGGGAAGGAGCTGACGCCGGTCGTTTCCGGAGCTATGACCTACCGTGACCGCTCTTTGTGGGTGGGCGACCGCGAATTACCGCTCGAAGAGGCGCGTATCCTGCGATTGGAAGGAAAGAGCAAACTCGATATCGGGTTTAAGGGAGATCGCCGTGTGCGGCTTAATTTCCACCGTGACAGTCCGGTAAAATGGCAGAGATTCCTGGGGATCAAGCTGGGAATCAGTTGACATGTACGCACGTGCGACGTATGGTGAAATTATTATGAAATCGATACGAGCTACACTCTGTATTCTGTTGGCGGCATTGCTTCCGGGGCTATCGGTTGTTGGGAGCACCCTCCCCACAGGAAAAGTGAACCGGGTGCGCACCGGGATGACAATTGGCGGAGCGGTTATCTGCATGGGAATTGTTGGTGTAACCGGATTCACGCTGGTTCCGGACGGTACGCCGCTTGCGGACAGGTTGTTAGTTGCGATTCCGTCCGCTGCCGTTGCTGCTGGATTGGGCGCCGTTGCCGGACGATGGGTCGCTGACACCGTCATTAAATTGCAACCATCGCTCGCCTTGTCTCCGTTTGTTGGTGCCGGACTGGGAGCGGCTGCTGGCGCAGTTATTGGTGGAATCGGGTTTGCGCTTGCGGCGGCCATCGCCATTCCCGCCGTCGCCGCCCCTCCCGGCTACTGGGGGCACGGGCTTAATTATCCGCAGGCAATCGGGATGGGATTCGTCGCCGGCGCGGTGTGGGGAGGGCTCGCTGGGGTTCCCATCGGCGCGGTTACTGTGCCAATCATCTCGGTGTACATGGGATTCTGATCGCCCGTAGTTGTTGTTTCCGTCGGTGCCGGTGTACGCTGGCGGCGGAGGTGTATTCAACTATGAAGACAATCGGAGTCTTGCTCCTCGTCGGTGTGCTCACTATGGGGATCATTACTGTCAATGCCGCTGCCAGTGACGCTGGTCCGACACTTTTCACCGTCGCCACTGCGGGGGAGCTTACCGCTTATCCGGAATCCGTCCCGACAAATAACCGTTTGGCCGATCAGCTTTTCTACGTGATTCAGCTTCCGGGCACCAAGCTTGTCGTTGTCCTACGTCCGATCGCCGCTGAGGAATACGGATCGTACCAGGTACAGGCAATCGGTCATCAGATCATCGAGCGGCAGGTGCTCGCTGCAGCAATTGTGCTACCGCTTGTTACCGCTGCCGATATTGCCGGGATCTCTCCCGATCTCGTTCTGTTTTTGGAACAGCAGGTGAATGCGATCAGCGGCTTTCCCGTGTTCTCGGTGCCCGCGCCGTAGCGATCAACGATGGTGCCAGTCGTCGGGGTTCTCGGTGTCAATCGGGGATAGGCCGAGGATAT
>CAZILO010000155.1:0-2720 GCA_964540085.1 uncultured Thermotogae bacterium | reverse complement strand
GTTCCAAACCTTCGCTTTTGGTGTTTTCTCGAGCGAAGGCCTGTAGCCGAACTGGTTGGACGTGAATTCAAAAAAGACCGCTATTCTTACTTTTGGTAGCGGTGTCGATCAGTGAGGAATGGTGGCATTTGATGTAGTGCTCGATCTCTGATGCCTTACGGCGAGATCGGCAGCGCCGGTAAGAAATCCTGGGACACGGGGGTCGCGGATCGCGTAGTACACTTTCTTCCCGTTGCGATGTCGTGACACGTAGCCACGGTCGTATAGCACCCGTAGATGGGCCGAAGTGTGCGCGTGTGCCAACCCAATCGATTCTGCAATCTCGCCCACGCTTTTTTCGCCGGGGAACAGCGCGCACAGAATGCGGATCCGCGTTGGGTTTGACAATACCGAGATGAACTCCGATATCGCGCAGCAGGTTGCTTCCTCCATTTACCCCTCCGGGTTGAACAGATCTAAATATTATTGTATTATGATTTTATCATGTCAAACCAGAAAAAGAAAGCGCAGCAATCGTGGTGGCGTAACCGCACTGTGCTAGTCAGTGGTGGGGTTATTCTTGCTCTCATCATCGCTGGCGGAGTGACCGCTGGTGTGCTGCTCGGTAAAGGGAGCCCCAAATCAACTGTGCCGGTGTCTACGGCGGCGACAACGGATACTTCCGTGCCGGTGGGAATAAACGTCGGTGATCGTGCTCCTAACTTCACACTCCAAAGTCTCGATGGGAAACCAGTCTCACTGGATCAGTTTCGCGGCCATGTCGTGATTCTCGACTTTTGGGCGAGCTGGTGCACGCCGTGTAGAATGTCGATGCCCACACTGCATAAGTATTATGAGGACCTCAAGAGCCGCGGTGTAGTGATGGTTGGGGTAAGCCTCGATCGTACCGCTGCTGCTGCACGCGGTTACTTAGCATCCACCGGGTACACTGACCTCATTGCGCTGTGGGGATCAGTGAGCGACTCCCAGGCGGTGGCACAAGAGTACGGCGTGTACGGGATTCCACACACGTTTGTGATCGACAAACAAGGGATTATCCGGTTTTCCGACCATCCTGCCCACCTTACAGAAGCGTTCCTCGCCTCGCTCGTTAAATAGGGTACAATTCAGCACCATATCAGCACGAGGAGGAACGATGACGGATACTCTCGCCCGTTATAAGGAACATCTGCGTGAAATCGGAAAACTGTCTTCTAGTCTAGCGTTGTTGCACTGGGACCAGCGCACCAATCTCCCGGAGAAGGGACACGCCGCCCGCGCTGAGGTGATCGGTAAGCTCGCCAAAATGGTGTTTGAGCTTTCCATCGCCGATGACCTCGGCCGTTACATTGAGGAGCTGGAAACACGGGATGACCTTTCTCCGCAGGACAAGGCAAGCGTACGCGTGGTGGGGAGGGACTACCGCCGCCACAAGGCAATCCCGCCCGATCTGTTTGAGAAATTTGCGATTGCCCGATCGAAAAGCGAGACAGCGTGGGAGAAAGCACGCGCCACATCTGACTTTGCCGCATTCCGCCCCCATCTTGAGGAAATGGTCGATTACTCGCGCCAGTTCGCCGAGTATTACGGCTACAAAGAAAACCCGTACGACGCATTGATTGAGGATTACGAACCGGGGATGACGGTCGCTCAACTTAAGCAGATCATTGCACCGCTGCGGGATGCCCTTGTTCCGTTTATCAAGCGATTGGGTGAGGACGGAACAAAACCGCGCACCGACTTCATCCGCGGTTCGTTCCCGGAGGACAAGCAGCGTGAGCTGTCACTGCACGCTCTCAGTGCGATCGGATACGATTTCCATGCCGGTCGGCTCGACACGACCGTGCATCCGTTCACCATCGGGGTTGGCCCCGGCGATGTTCGTGTTACTACCCGATTCTTGTCCGACGACCCGTTCTCCGGTCTGTACAGTTCAATCCATGAAGGGGGACACGCCCTGTACGAGCAGGGAATCCCCGATGAATTGCGCTGGACCGGGCTTGATGACGGTGCGTCGATGGGGATTCACGAGTCGCAATCGCGGATGTGGGAGAACATGGTCGGCCGCAGCCGCGCGTTTTGGGAGTTCTTCACGCCGATTACGACCGGGGTGTTCTCACAGTTTTCCGCCGCCGCCGCTGATGACCTCTACCGCGCGGTGAACGTGGTTGAGCCATCTCTCGTTCGCGTGGAAGCTGATGAGGTTACCTATAACTTACACATCATGCTTCGGTTCGAACTGGAGGAGGGATTGATCAACGGGCGCATTGCCGTAAACGATTTGCCTCAGCTGTGGAACGAAGCGATGGACCGCTACCTGGGAGTGACGCCGACAGACGACGCCCATGGCGTGCTGCAGGACGTGCACTGGTCCGGCGGGATGTTCGGCTATTTCCCATCCTACATGCTGGGTAACCTGTACGCGGCGCAGTTGTTCGCCGCCGCTCATCGCGATATCCCCGGCCTGGAGGAGGACTTCGCCCACGGTGAATTCTCCCAGCTTCTCACGTGGTTGCGGGAGAAGATCCACCAGTTTGGGCGCATTTACGATCCGATCGATTTACTTGAGCGCGCCACTGGTGAAAAGCCCGATTCGAAGTATTTCATCGATTACATCACGCAGAAATACTCTGAGATCTACAAGATATAATTGCGCCGCCGGCCCCGCACTGGTGGGGCCGGTATTTTATTTTACGGGTACGTCCCGCCGCGCGGAGTGGTGAGGAATGAGATCTGCCGGG
>CAZILO010000154.1:0-2748 GCA_964540085.1 uncultured Thermotogae bacterium | reverse complement strand
AGCACTTGCCCCAGATCAAGGCCGACCTCTACTCCGAGCTCATCAAAAAGGGATTCTATCCCCATAATCCGGAACGTGTCCGGAGTTTCTACATTACTCTCGGCGGGATGATCGTCGGGCTGGGGATATTCATCGGGATTTTCTTCGCCTCCCTTTACCTTGGGATCGCGGTGGTGATATCCGGCCTGATCGTGCTCGCGTTCGCCCCAATCATGCCGCGCAAAACGAAAAAGGGCGTACAGGTCTATCGTGATCTGCGGGGGCTTGCCGAGTACATCCACCGCGCTGAGGTCAAGCAGATGGAGTTTCACGACGCACCGGAGAAGACACCGGAGCTGTTCTCTAAGTTGCTCCCGTATGCGATGGCGTTTAACCTCACCCGCATCTGGACACGGCAATTTGCCGGATTATTGCAACAGCCGCCGGAGTGGTACGTGGGGGTATCCCCATCGTTTAATGGAGCGATGTTCACTCTGGCGATGATGAACCTGTCGAGCGGCATGGCACAGACGTTCGTATCCGCGCCGCGCACCGCCGGATCAGCATGGGGTGGTGGCGCGAGTTTTGGCGGTGGGTTCTCCGGCGGCGGGTTCGGTGGCGGTGGTGGTGGTGGGTGGTAATTCCGTCCCGCTGTTAATGTCAGCCTTGCGTTACCAAAGTAGCACTCTAATCGACGGGGCACCACTGAAATACCCCGCCCCACCTGGGATTATCGCTAATTGCTATTAAGACATTTCTTGATAATAAGAGGGCTACAGCGTAAACTATGGCATCCCACCCCGGGTGGGTAAATTGTGCGATGGAGGCCGAGATGGAAGGAAAAGGAAGCCTGGCGAAAGAACCGGGGATAAAGAAAATGATCCGTCAACGGTTGCGCACCGCGATCGGACACCTCGCGGCGGTGGAGCGCATGGTCGAGGAAGAGCGGTACTGTATGGACATCCTCAAGCAGTTGTCCGCGGTGCAATCGTCGCTGTCCAAGGTAGCACAGGCACTTGCTGATTCTCACATGCGTCACTGTGTGCGCGAAGCAATCGACGAAGGCAGGGGAGAGGAAAAGGTGGAGGAGATGCTCGAGATCCTCAAGTACCTGCGGCACTTTTGATGGACTGCGCCCTCGTCATCATCGCGGAACGGAGCGGCCAAGTTCGCCGCACGTCACTCGGATGAGAATAAGCTGTTGCGTGGAGCGATTGCCGCAGCGCCCGGGTACGCAAGTTTGCGCTACTCCGTCGGCGGGGAGAAGACGAACTTATCCTTGAACTGCCGCATCCATTCGTTCAAGCCACCGAGGAGGCTCTTCGCCTGCGGGTAGCCATTCTCGTTCAGGGTTTGCGCCGCTTGATCCGACAGCGTCCCGTCCTCGTCGTAGAGGATGATCAGGACGCCCTGCGGCAGGCGGTCCATCCAATCATCGAGCTCGGCGTACGGGATGTTGATCGCCCCGAGCAGGTGCGCCGTTGCGTATTCCTCCTGCCCCCGCAGGTCGACGAGGAGATAGAACAGGTAATTGAGATCGCTTGCCGCGATGTTGTACGGTTGCGGGCGTTTCACCGTCCCCACCAGCTGGAGGACAAGCTTGGGAGTAGCGGGATCGTTCGACTCCACGTAGATGTTCTTCACCATCTTCCAGCTGAACCCGGCGGAATCGAACGTGACCCCGAGTTCTACCGACTCCCCCGGCGCAAGGATGGCCTTGGCGAGCGATGTCGTCGTGCATCCGCAGCTCACCCGGATATCGCCGATCTTAAAGGGGTTCGTCCCCGACGTTCTGCAGCACAAATGTGTGGACGACAGCGATCCCCTCGAGGACCTCGCCGAAGTCATACACCGCCGCATCCACGCTTATCTTGGGCCCAGCCCATGCCACCATCCCCAGTCCGAGTACGATAACGAACGTTACCAATCCGATCTTTCTCATGGTTTTCTCCTTGTCTTCGATTTTTAAGCTTTCAGGATCCGCATCGCGTTCAGTACCGCGATCAACGCGACCCCGACGTCGGCGAACACCGCCTCCCACATCGTCGCCTCTCCGACGACCCCCAATCCGATGAACCCCAGCTTCACCACCAACGCAAACACGATGTTCTGCCACACGATCCGCTTCGTCCTCCGGGCGGTGAGCACCCCATCCGCCAGCTTGGACGGGCGGTCGTCCATGATCACCACATCGGCGGTCTCGATCGCGGCGTCGCTCCCCAGCCCGCCCATCGCGATCCCGACGTCCGCCCGCGCGATCACCGGGGCGTCGTTTATCCCATCCCCAACGAACGCCAGCTTCGCCCCCGGGCGCACCTCACGCGCCAGGGTCTCGATTACCTCCACCTTCCCTGCCGGGAGGAGCTCGGCGTACCATTGATCAACCCCGACCCGCTCGGCCACCGCAGCCGCTACTCCGGCGCTGTCCCCGGTGACGAGTACCACCTTCCTCACTCCGAGCCCCTTCAATCGCTGCACAGCGGCACGGGCGTCCTCCTTCACCGCGTCGGCGATGACGAGATACCCGACGTAGTCGCCGTCCACCGCCACGTGGGCGACAGTCCCGGGCACGTCGCAGCGCGGATGCGGAATCTCGAAGTGGTGCAGGATGCGATCGTTGCCCACCAGCACCCGCTTTCCATCGATCCGGGCGGTCACCCCTTCCCCGGCGATCTCCTCATGGGCGGTGACCGGCGCGCCATCCCCGGAGTAGGCCGCCACGATCGCCGTCGCGATCGGGTGGTTCGAGCCCGCCTCCGCCCATGCGGC
>CAZILO010000153.1:0-2768 GCA_964540085.1 uncultured Thermotogae bacterium | reverse complement strand
CGGGATCGGCGCTGATCGTTCACACATGCGTCTCCAACCACGCGGCGACGTCATCCAGCACGCGCTCGTGTCCGGGATCGTTGAACACCTCGTGGTAGAAGCCGTCGTATATCTTGAGCGTCTTATCCGCGGAGCTGATACGCCGGTAAAGCAGCCGTGCTCCGTCCGGATCGACCAACCCGTCCGCCCCGCCCTGGACGATCATGACTGGAACCGTGATCGCCGACGCTGCGTCCGCCACCCGCTGCATCTCCCGCAGCAGCTCGGCCCCCAGCCGTGCGGTGATCTTGCCCGTGTACACCAACGGGTCACTCACGTACGCCTGCACCACCGCGGGGTCGCGCGATAACCGGCGCGCATCCAATGTCATCACCCCCAGTTTAGGTGCCACCGCGGATAGCACTTTGCCGATCGCGATCAGCGCCCGCGGGACCCCCGGCGGCGTCCCCACCGACGGCCCGGACAGCACCGCTCCGGTTACCTCAGATTGATACGCGATGAGGTACGCGGCCCCGATCAGAGACCCCATGCTGTGTCCAATCAAAAACACCGGTTTATCCGGTTGCCAGGTGTGCACTATGCCGACGTAGTGGTGCAGCACACGGATGAAATCATCAAATCGGTTTACGTACACGCGCATACCGGCGGATCGTCCATGCCCGGGGTAATCGCAGGCGTAAACGGCGTAACCGCTGGGGATAAACCGATCGACGATGTTCACGTAACGCCCACTGTGTTCCGCCAGTCCATGGCTGATCACCAATACCGCACGCGGCTCCGCCGGCGGCAGCCAATACTGGTAATAAATTTCAGACCCCGTCGGCCCGGCGAACGTTCCCTCATTATGTTCCATTCTAGTGCCTCCCGAACCGAGTTTACCGCCAACGGCCCGATCAAGAAACCACCACGGCGACATTGTCCAACTGGAGGTCCGTTTCGGGTACACTCCACCCGAGAAGGAGGCGATGTGTAATGAACGGAGAACCGATCACTCCTCCAGTTGTTTTATCCGCCACGTACGCGTTTGCAACGAGCGCCGATCTGATCGACGTCGTCCGCAACCGGAGCGGCTACATCTACTCCCGGTGGGATAACCCGACGGTGCGGGAAGCAGAAAGGGCATTGGCGATCATCGAGGGCTACCCCGAGGCAGTGGCGTTCTCATCAGGGATGGCAGCGACTACGACGACTCTCCTCGGGGTACTCAGTCCGGGAGACAAGCTTATCGTCATCGCCACCTACGGGGAGACGGTACGGTTCATCACTGACTTTCTCCCGCGGATGGGGGTGAATGTGGCGCGGTTCGGGCCCGACGAGGTCGACCGATGCATCAATTCTCTTGCCGGCGCCGCAGTCCTGTATCTCGAAACCCCGATGAACCCGCTTTTACGCGTGCTGGATGTGAGTACGCTTGCCACGGCGGCTCACAACCAGGAGGCACTCGTCGTCCTCGATTCGACCTTCGCCTCTCCGGTTAACCAGCGGCCGATTGAACTCGGGGTCGATATCACGATCCACAGCGCGACGAAATACCTCGGCGGCCATCATGATCTGATCGGTGGGTTCGCGTGTGCGAGCAAGGAGCTCGCCGACCGGATCTGGAAGATGCGTCGCATGCTCGGCGGGATCATGGACCCGATGACCGCGTTCCTCGTGTGGCGGGGAATGAAGACGCTGGAGGTGCGCGTTGCCCGCCAGAATGCAACTGCCATTTCCGTAGCGGAGTTCCTCGAAAATCATTCCAAGGTGCAACGCGTCTACTACCCGGGGCTTCCTTCCCATCCCGATCATGAAATCGCCCGCCGCCAAATGCACGGCTATGGAGGGATGGTAAGCTTCGAGGTAGCTGCCGATTACGAGGGGACAAAGCGGTTCATGGACGCCCTCACGACGATCGCCCGCGCCACCAGCCTCGGCGGCGTTGATACCCTCGCGACCCAGCCGGTGACGAACACCCATGCCTCGATGTCCGCGGAGGAACGCAAGAAAGCCGGCATCCCGGATAGCTTGGTTCGCCTATCGGTCGGACTCGAACCTCCGGAGGAGATCATCGCCGATCTGGAACAGGCGTTAGCCGTGATTTAAACCGCTGGAGCACGCCTTAGCACTGGGGTGAGAATTGCGCCAATGGGGCTAACGATGTCGACGGAGAGATCAGCCACCTTGGGGAGAAGCACTTTCGGTATCTTCAGGGCTTCTATTTTCACCCGGTACTCGATAACTCCGCTTGCCGAAACACGATTTACCGTTCCTCAAAGTAATGCCTCCGCCAGGTGGTGCGACTTTCCCACCGCACTGCCATGTTACAGCTGGTGCCGCCCGAAGGGCTTACCCTATTTATCGAGAGAGTCTTTGGTAAATTTCATCCACACTTTCCCGACGCCCGGGAGTTTGCGCTCCGTCATCGGGTCTTGCTAGTCCGAAGCAAAACCGGGATCCCGATCGATATCTCTCTCGACATCCCCGGATACGAGGAAGAGGCACTACAACGAGCAGTGGAGGTGAATTCCCCGGGGGCAGGAAAGCTGCGGCTGATCGGGCCAGAGGATTTGATCATCCATAAGTGCGCCGGCGGTCGTCCACGCGATTTGGAAGACGTCGAGGGGATCCTCATCCGGCAGCGGTTAGAAATCGAACCCAAGCTGGTAAGCGACTGGTCGGAATCGTTCCAGCCACTGGTGGACACTCACGATCCCCTTGAATTATTCGAGCAGGCTTTTCATCGGGGCCAAAGTATGCTCGAAAATGGAGACTAAAAAAACATAAAA
>CAZILO010000152.1:0-2781 GCA_964540085.1 uncultured Thermotogae bacterium | reverse complement strand
CGTGGTTATCTCCGTCGCACCGCGGTAGGCGTGCACTACATCCCCGCTGCGTACGATCACGGTGTAACCGCTCGTTTGTGCTGTGTTGATGATGGTAGCGATCGACGTGTTCACCGTGCCGATCGATATGAGGTAATAGTTAGCAGCAAGTAAGTTTGCTGTTGCGCCCAGCGCTCCGCCCCCAGCGACAATTAGGCCAATCGCCAGAATGAAAACTGCACCAATGGAAAGTTTTAAATTCGACATTGAACTCCCTCCTTTTTGCTAAAGATACACAACCGGTCCGGCAAAGTTTCGCTTACGGCGTCGTCACTGCGGCTGGTTTCAGATATGCGGTGTATATTTTATCAAGATCGCACCCGCACGCGTGCGTGAACGCGGTGAGAAGGTCATGCGCGGTGGCACGACGGAATTTAAATGCACGATAGTATTCGGAAAGAGCGGTGAAAAACGCGTTATCTCCGATGGCAGATCGGATTGCGTTGAGAAAGCAGGCACCGCCGCTGTACACGATTGCGCTATATGCAGCGTCGTCAGGGAACCGGTACGTGGGACTGGCCACCGCTAGGCCAGGATGGGTTGCGCGTGCGCGCTGGTACTGCTCGCAAAATTCAGCGAGCACAGCACGAGCGGTCCGCGGTCCGGCCGTCTTTTCCAAGTAAATCACCGACGAGTAAGTAGCAAGCGCCTCATCGAGCCATGGTTCCGCACTGACGTCATTCCCCACCGCCGCGTACCACCACTGATGTGCAAGCTCGTGTGAGATAATGATGGAGAAAAATCGCGTGCTCGGATCGGCACAGTAATCGGCCGCGACCAATATCAACCCCGGGTACGCCACACCAGCATCGCGCGCCAATTGTACTTTGACAATATCGACTTTGGGATAGTCACACGGTCCGAACAGCTTGTCGTAAATGGCGATCGCCCGTGTACCGTCTTCAAGCGCGGTAGCGGCAGCACGGCGGTCGTGCGGACGAAAATAAGCGGTCAGCCGGGTATTCCCCGCATCCTCTGTCCGCGTGGCAAAATTATCCCCAACGACGAGCATAAAATCACGCATCATCCGCCCAACGAACTGGTACTGCACCTCATTATCAGATTGCGTGATGCCGGTTCGCTCCCCCGAGCCAACAACCACAACACCAGCAGGTACAGTGACAGTCACGTCGTAGTTTGCGATATCACTCGTCACCGCGTCACCGATCGGGCCAACCAGCGTTCGCTCCCATCCCACCCCCGGAGTGTACGCAGCCAATATCGGGTAAAACGACGCCAGTGTCAGCGTGTGTGCGCTCGCTGCGTAAATTCCGTAATCACTTGGCGCTGTAGGGACTCCACCGCTCCAACGCGACAGTTCACCGGTAAACGTTATCGCGATCGTCGTCCGACTCTGCGGCGGCAGTGGGCGCGGAAGGTTCACCGGGAGCACAGTTAGATCACCGGTGGGCGTTGCTGTCACCGCGGCTCCCTGGACGTGGATCGCATCCACGCGCAATGTTCCCGGGCCGTACAAGTACTGTGAATTCGGGTAAATCCGGAAAACAACTTTGTCTAAAGTAGTCTCCGTCGTATTCCAATAGACTACATCCTCTGATCCGATAAATGTCCCGGCCGCAAAATTGACGTTCACATCAATTGTGTAGTGGGTCACTGGCGGTGTAGATGCCCATCCGAGTGCCGGCACGACCAGCACTGCGATGACCGCAGCAACAACCAGCGCCCTGATGTGCTCAACCCTAAGCATCCGTAGCATCGGTTGTAAGGTACGCGCGCGCCGCCGCGATGACATGAACCGGATCGTCGCTGGTGTGAATTTCGAGGATCCCCGGGCCGTTGTATCCGATGCGGTTGACGGTTTCCAACACCGCGTGCCAATCGATGGTGCCAGCGCCCGGCGGGAGATGATCGTCGGTTATACCACCATTATCGTGCAGGTGCAGATGGATGAGGGAACCACGATAGCGCTCGAGATAGTTGCGGATCGGCTGGCGGCCGGCGTCGTGCGAAATGTGAGCATGTCCAACGTCAATACAGATGCCAAGGTTAGTCCGGTCGGGGTCATCACCAAGTGCATCAAGGACGAGGTCAAGCGCCCACATCGAATCAAACCCGTTTTCCAGCGCTAACCGCACACCGTGGCCCTGAGCACGCGTGCACAGCCGACGGATCTCCGGAATATCGGGGCGCGACGTGGCGTCACTGAGTCCCAACGTTTCCCGATGCACAACGAGCGTTACCGCTCCAAGCGCGCCCGCCAAGTCGATCTCAGCGCGTAGTCCGGCTGGATCCCATTGCCATAGATTAGGGGAAACATGCATCGATACGAATGGTGCACTAGCGCACGCCGCGCGCAATTCTGGTACATCATTGGGAGTCAGTCGTTCGTCATCCGGTCCACGTGTACGCCATACCTCGACTCCTAATCCCAGCCCGGAAACGGCACGGGCCGCGGCGACAATTCCCACCCGCTCTTCGGGAGCGCGCCCATAGAAAAACCCCTCGATACTCGCCCCGAAGGACAGAGCGGCTTTGCCGTTCAGGATGAGATCACCTCAGTCCGTTCGGAGAACCGCACCCCCATCGTTTCCAGTTCATTGAGCACAGGTGTGTATATCTCCGGCACGACCGGGACCTGCACCCCGGTCAGGGTGATTTTCCCGGTGAGTACAAGCTTCGCTCCAATCGCTGCCGGTAACCCAACGAGGCGCGACATCGATGAGTCACCGTTAGGAATCCCGTAGTCGACAAGGGTGGAAGTGATTCTCTCCTTACGGTCGG
>CAZILO010000151.1:0-2791 GCA_964540085.1 uncultured Thermotogae bacterium | reverse complement strand
CCTTCATCGCTTCCAGCTGCCAAGGTGTCCACCATTTGCCCTTACTGCGCTTGTATGGCACACACTCTATTCACTTGTCAATGACCGGATCCAACGTGCAGCGCCGCTGCACAAAAATCAATTCTATCACCTGCAGGATTCACTGTCAAGAAATACAGGTGATCAACGACAGGGAGTAATTATACCGGGGAGACCCGGCGTTGCAAGCGGACAAGTGCGGCATCGAGCGCACGCCGGTTTGCGCTGGTAAGGTCGCGGTGTTTCAGATAATCGACGACGAACCCAGCGGCAAACGCATCGCCCGCGCCGGTGGAATCCACGTTCGCAAGCGGTGTGGTCATGCGGCGGTCGCGGCTGTCTCCATCCCACGCCAGGCTTCCGTCTTTGCCGAGGGTAAGCGCACCGGCAGTGAACTTGCGGGAAAGAACGGTGACGATATCCTCGATCTTCTCCGCACCAGTGATCGTCTTCCCTTCTTCCCGGTTGAGAAACAGCCAGTCAACCGAAGCGATGGCACTGATAAAATCTTCGATCCCGAAATCCCGGATTAGGTTCGGCGGAGGAGCAGTGAGGGAGATAGACACGCCGGCATTTTTTGCTATTTCCAGCGCGCGTCTTGCCGCCGCTGCCTGCACCGAGGAGAGGAGGGCATAGCCGGAGAGATGAAGGTGGCTGGCGCCGTCAAACCATGATGGCTTGATAAACGCGGCATCGAGCTTGTCGTTTGCCCCGCGCGCGCACAGCATCGTCCGCTCCGCTCCATCTGTGAGGGCAATAATTGTTCCCGTGGGAAAGGCAACGCGTTTGACGTGAGTTTCGATCTTTATCTGTTTCAATTCGGCAACAAGACTATCCCCAACCGGATCGGTGCCCGCACACCCGATGAACGCTACTTCTGCCCCCAGGCGGGCGGCGGTGCAGGCAAAGTTGGCGGCCGCACCCCCAAGTGAACTTAAGATCTCAGTGCGAAATTCGCCTCCGGGAACGAGCTTCTCGGGAACGCACACGGATATATCGAGGTTGAGGTCGCCAAGGACAATGATCCGGGTCATTCCGCAGTACGTAGACCAGCAATCGCATCGGCAAGGGCACGCACTTTCTTGGGATCAATCGGCCCATCAAGCTGACCGTCTTCCTTCAGGTAAGTACCGACGATGAACCCATCAGCACTGTGATAAGTGGCGAGATTATCAATTCGCACACCACTTCCAACAAACACCGGCAGATCCGTCACTTGTTTCACCGCCTGCAGTTTCTCCGGCGGAGTGCGCTTGCCGGTGCCAATCCCGGTGATGATCAACCCGTCCGGGCCGTTGCGAGTCGCGTCGAGGGCCGCTTCCTCGATCGTGGTCAAGTGCGCGGCGTGTTTGACGTGCACATCGGCAAGGATCGCGACTGTGGCCCGCATACGCGCGCGCAGCTCAATCAATTGGCGCGCTTCCCCCTCGATTATCCCCTGGTCGGTGAACGCCACCCCACAAAAGACGTTTACGCGGATGAACTTGGCACCGGTAGCGGCGGCAATGGCAAGCGCGGCGACTCCATCGTTGCGAAGCACGTTCACTCCGATCGGAATGCGTGCTTCACGCACCATATCCTGCACCACCACTGTCATCGCGGCAATGGTCTCCTTAGGGGCCTGCTTGGCGAACGGCGTGTCGAACATGTTCTCGATGATTGCTCCATCAGCACCTCCATCCTCCAACGCGTGCAAATCACGCCGGGCAGCGGTGATAATCGCGGCCATTCCCGCACCTGCGTAGCGGGGGCTACCGGGCAGAGGAGGAAGATGTATCATCCCAATCAGTGGTTTATCGCACCCAAATGCTTCTCCAAATACTTCCATAGTGGAGGTACTATACTGCGCGTGCTGGGGGCGATGCAAACCCCACCTTGAAACTCTGAATTTACGCGGTATAGTTTCCGTGTTACAAAATTTCAAAAGGTGTTACCGGAGAACGATGGGGAAGCTCGTCAGGTTCAGTATATCGATCGAACAGGATCTCCTAGCTGCATTTGATGCATTAATCCAAGCACGGGGATACGAAAACCGGTCCGAAGCGATCCGCGACGCAATTCGCCGCCAGCTCGTGCATCAAGAATGGGAAGAAGGTGAGGAAGTAGCAGGAGTGATCACCCTCCTCTACGACCACCATCGCCCCGGCATTGGGGAGGCGCTCACCGAAATTCAACACCACGCCCTGCCGCAGGTGATCGCCAGTACGCATATTCACTTAGACATCACAAACTGCCTCGAGTTTATCGCAGTAAAGGGAGAGGCAACAGCAATCGAACGGCTGGCAAATCGGCTGATTAGTCTGAAAGGTGTCAAGCACGGCGAGCTCACTGCCACCTCAACGGGAAGGAATATAAAATAAAGGGGGATACTATGCTACGAACAGGTCTATTGATTTCGCTGGTGTTAGTTATCGGCCTTGGCGGATGGGCAATCGGGGCGTCCGTGCCCACCGTTGTCGCTACCCACGCCGTGTTCGGCGAATTCGTGCAAGCGGTCGGAGGAAATTTGATCAATGTGGTAACGATTATTCCATCTGGGTTTTGCCCGGCCCATTACGATTTGCGGCCAAGTAACATAAAGGCTGTTTCCCAGGCATCTCTTGTTATCTACTCCGGGTTTGAACCGTGGATGGACACGCTCCGTTCATCACTCAAGAGCGATGCCCGTGTGCTCCAACTTAAGGGCAATTGGAACACCCCAGACGCAGCGGTGGCAAAGGTCGACGCGATCGCCGCAGCGCTGAGCACGTTCCTCCCGGAGGACAAACAAACG
>CAZILO010000150.1:0-2797 GCA_964540085.1 uncultured Thermotogae bacterium | reverse complement strand
GTGTCTGCTAACCCGGGGTAACTTCACCTTGACAATGCGAGCCGTTCCCACCATAATATGAATGAACACTCATTCATCAAGGGGATAGGTATGGCCAGCAAACTGAGCAAGGAAGAATTGATCCGGGAAGCCGCAATCCGGTTGTTCTCGCGCAATGGGTTTTACAACACGCGTGCTGAGGAGATTGCCCGTGAGGCAGGAGTAGCGGTGGGAACAATTTACAACTACTTTGCCAACAAAGAGGAGATCCTCCTCGCCATTTTTAAAACAGATTTTGAGGAGCGGATGCAACTTTTCCGTAAGTTGTTGGAGAGTGATCTTTCCATCCCGGAGAAGATTCGCCGCATTCTGGAAGAGCACTTTCACCGCCTTCAGGAACGGGGAGATCTGGCTCAACTCCTGTTGCAGGAACGATTTAATCCCGGCCCGGGGTTTCGCACTAAGCTGCGGGAACTGTACCGCGAAATGCTGGCACGGGTGGAAAAGCTGATCCAGGAGGGCGTGGAGCACAACTGGGTACGCACGTGTCACCCCAAGATCATCGCCTACGCCCTGTTTGGGGTGGTGGAGTCGATCAGCGTGTACACCTTGACCTATCCCGAAGAAGCGGCGCAGGGGATCCTGGCCGATGCGCCGGCGGAGCTGGCGGATTTCATCTGGAACGGACTTAAGAAAGGAGGCGATAACGATGATTAAAAAAGCAAAAGCAATAGCGCTGATCGCCGTTGTCGCGTTGTTAATGGGCGGGGTGACGGCTGTGGCCCAGTCAGCGCATGTGTCCCATCCAATGCCGGCAGCGCGGTTGTTGATTGTTGACGAAACAAAGACGTTTACGTCCACTATGCGCGTGGGCATAACCGCGAATGTTCTCAAGAAAATGGGGCTGTTTACCATCGCGGCGGATATGGTCAACGTGTCATCCAGCTACGCCGATCCACTGGCGGGGAAGACCCCACCGCAGCAGCCGTACGACATCGTGCTTATCTTTCCACGGGGCCTCGATGACGGATCAGTGCACCAAATTTGGGTAATTACTCGCGACTTGGCAGCACTGCCTCCACAACTGGCGACCGCGGTTACAACGCTCGAAATGGTTATCAACAAGGTGTTCGCCGGGGTGGGAACAGCAACTGATGTGAACGCCGACCTATTCCCGGGGCTGTTTTCTGCATTGTACGTTAAGGAAGGCTGGCTCTGATGCGGAAGTTCTACGCGTGGATTGTCGATCATCCGTGGCTTGTCATCGGCGTGGTGGTTCTCCTTACGTTAGGGGCGCTTGCGGTGATACCGCGTCTGACGGTACAAACTGATTTCAAGGACTATCTGTCCAAGAAGGATCCGGCGGTGCAAGCACTGAATCGAGCTGAGGACCGCTACGGATCGCCGACGTTCTTCATGGTGAGCGTCGTTGCGCCTGATACGATCTTCAACACGAAAACGTTGGACAAGATCGTCGCTATGCGTGAGGAATTCGCTACCATTCCCGGGGTAGATGAGGTGCGGGGACCGATCAACTCGCAGATCATCACCGGTACGGAAAAATCGCTCCTCGTCGGTTCAGCAGCACCAGGCGGTAAGGTTCCCACCACTCCGCAGGCAATGGCCCAGTACAAAAAGCGTGTGTTGGACAGCCGAATGTTGGTGGGATATATCGTTTCCGCCGATGGCAAGGCAGCGACGATATCGATTAAGCTCAAAAAAGATGCCACCGATACCGCAGTAGCAAAGCGGGTCCTGGCAATTGTCACCAAATACGATACCGGGCCGGAGAAAATCTACATCGCTGGCTTGCCATACATGAACTTAGTGCTGTCCGAATCGATGAGCCGCGATCTACGCGTGATGCTCCCGATCGTCATTTTGGTGATTATTATTGTCTTATTTTTCAGCTTCCGCAGTCTGCGCGGCGTACTATTACCTCTTCTAGTGGTGATACTGAGCACAATATGGGCGGTGGGGGCAATGGCGCTATCCCATGTGCCAATGACGGTCATCTCGTTCATCATGCCGATTATTCTGTTGGCGATCGGAATTGCCTACTGTATCCACGTTATCAATAAGTACTACGAGGAGTTGGCCGCAGGCAAGGAGCGCCGTGAAGCGGTAATTGAAACAGGATTGATGATGACTTCGCCGGTGGCAATGGCGGGGATGACGACGGTCGCCGGGTTCCTATCGCTTCTTAACTCGTTTCTCATTCCCCAGCAGCAATTTGGCGTGTTCACTGCGTTGGGGGTAGCGCTTGCTATGGGACTGTCGCTTGTTTTGATACCGGCGATGCTCGTTGTACTGCCAATTCCCAAACGGCGGAGTGTCAAATCAGAACGAACCGGCGCACTGGGCAGGGTGCTGATGGGGTTTGAACGAGTGGTAATTCATCACACCAGATCGGTGTTGGTCGTATCGCTGCTCATCATGATCGTGTTTGGAATTGGAACAGCGATGGTGCGGGTGGAAAGTTCGGAGAAGGAGTTTCTCGGGAAGGAGCACCCCGCGGTTCAGGCGCTCAACATAATGAACAAGTATTTTTCCGGTAGCGAGCAGGTGGTGATCGAATTCGACACCGGCAAACGGAACGGGCTTAAGGATCCGCAGTTGTTGAAGAAGATCGTCGCGTTCGAAAACTGGCTCGAAACCAAGCCCAGCATCAAGATCAACAAGACGATCTCCCTTGCCGATCTGGTACGGGAGATGAATCAGAAGTTTCACGCTGACAATCCGAGTTATTACCGCATTCCCGATAATCCGAACCTCGTTGCCCAGCTTCTTCTCCTGTTCACGTTCCAGGGCGGCGACC
>CAZILO010000149.1:1621-2811 GCA_964540085.1 uncultured Thermotogae bacterium | reverse complement strand
TCTCCGTCCGCGTCAGCATGTCCGCCGCTGTCTTGTACGGGCTGATCTGCACGAAGTCCGCCTCTAGCCCAACACGGGTGAGGGCGTCGGAGAGGAATACGTACCCGCGTGCGAGCCCAAGCGCCCCCACCGATCCCCCGCGCGCGATCAACACCTCGTCCGCCGCGGCAGCGACGTAGTATCCGTCTGTGTCGTAGTGTGACGCCCAGACAACAACGCGCTTCCCGCTCTGCTTCAGCTCATGGATGAACCCACGTACTACCTGCTGCTGCGCTGTTGATAGCTTAAGGCCAGCTAGGTATAGCACTACACCACGTACGCGCCCGTCTCCGATCACGCGTTCGAGCTGCTCTCTCAGTTCCATCAGGCTTGTCTTCTGCGGGGTTAACCTGCGCTTGATAAAGCCCTGTTTGGGGGCAGGGATATCGGGGTATTCCCCTTCCAATGTGAATAGGACATAATCCGGCGGGCGCTGGAGAAAACGGACTGGATAAAAGACAATGCGAACCAGCACGCGGATGATGTAAACGATGAATGCCATCCTAACCTCCTGATGATCGAGATACGGATAGGATACGTGTGGCGCCGCCCGCAGCCAAACTTTATCCGTTTTTAAATCGCCGCCGCGTGCGGTAGGATGTCGCCATGGACCAACCGGGTATTGCCGTTATGAAACTCGCCGCACTGCACGCGGAGATGCGACGCTGTCGGAAATGCCTCGAAGCCGGCTACCCAGTTACGCCGCGTGCGATCTTCTCCGGCATCGCAACCGCCCAAATCATGGTCGTCGGACAAGCACCGGGAGCAAACGAAGTTAAAACCGGCCGTCCATTCGATGGGCCGGCAGGAAGACGGCTGTTCTCGTGGCTAGCGCAGGTCGGGTTCGACGAGGACGAATTCCGAACAACGCAGTACATTACTGCCATCACCAAGTGCTTCCCCGGCAAGAAGGGAACCCGCGGCGACCGCGTGCCAACCGGGGCCGAGCGACGATTGTGCGCTCCATTCCTCGCCCGTGAGCTCGCGATCGTTAATCCAAAGGTGATCATTCCAGTCGGCCGGATAGCGATCTCCCGGTTCCTCGGGCGGATCAGGTTGGACGAAGCGGTGGGAAACGCGTTCGAGCGCGACGGAAGGCTGATCATCCCCCTTCCTCACCCATCAGGTGCGAACCTGTGGCTCAATCGTTC
>CAZILO010000149.1:0-1521 GCA_964540085.1 uncultured Thermotogae bacterium | reverse complement strand
TTAGGACGTGACCCGAACCGCGGCGACAACGGCGCGGAGTTACCGCCAAAGTGAGCGAAAAGATCGAATGCTGGTCGCATGCGGCTATCTCAACCCGGCTGCTGAGCCGATTTTGGAGACACTGCGGCCCAGCGGCGTTCGAGGTACAGCAGTCGCACCAAGAAGATCGCGAGCAACAGCGCGTAATGACACATGATCGAGGCAAACGCGCCGGCGGGGATTCCAACGAACCACGCCGTACTCACTGACGGTATGATGAATGCGAGCGTCCCCACCAGCAATTGCAGTGACAGCTTACGCTGGTGTGGTTCTGTATCTGACGCCACTGCATGTACCGATAACAACACCATCCCGGCAAGACCGATCCAATAAAATATGCTGTACGCAAAATACGCTGTCGCTGGATGCGAATAACGGGCGAACACCACTTGGCACACAGGGTTCGCAGCGAATGCCCGGTGCAACGCGATCCACACTGAAAATCCGAGCGCAGCAACAAACATCGCTCCAACATAGCGACGACCGACACGGGACTCAGTGGGATGCAGCCGTGCGGCAAGCAATACTCCCATCGGCGGCAACCACGTAACATTGATAAACGCCAGTTGGGGAAGAAACGCGCTCGCCGATGAGCCAGCGCAGGTAATCACTTCAAGAATCTGATAAATGGCGAGCAGTATGAGTATTGTGCTCGTTGCGCGCACTATCGTTTGTCTGCCGGGCCCGCTCAACGCCCACAGCGCGGCCATGATCTCGAATGAGGCGGTTACTACCGACAACACCGGATCATAATTCATACGTGGCTCCTTTCAATCCTCGATAAGCCCAATTGGCGCCTGTTTCTCGCAATAGTCTAGGCGGAATTTTGAAGTTCCGCAAATTTCATCTGCTGATGTTTAGCGAGGCCTAGAGAATTGAATAGAGACGGGAAAAGACAAGCTGGCCAGTGCGAACAACGAATAAACTGGGATCGTCCTTCCCAATCGGCATGTTAACCCAGCGGGCGATTACAAATATGACAGTCAAGATAAATTAGTTTGACAATTAACTGGCGCTCTGGAGCCGACGTATCTGTAGAGAGAACTTTCGTTCTGTCTGTAGCATGGTAGTTGGCGTAAAGCACGTGAACCGCAAGGTGGGGGTAGCGTCCCTGTAAGTGGGTCAGAAGAATAAACACGGTGCCCTCCTCGGGAAACGACGGGTTTCATCCAGTATAGTTCCATTTGGGTTCACACCGCCGTAAATCCTGTGACCGACGTCGATACTACTCCGAAGCATGCGCGTTCCTTCACAGAGATAAGATCATCTAGGCTGTCTTGCCTATCGCTTAAAAATAAAGGGCAGGCCCCACAATTGCCCAGGCTCACTGCTTTATCGGATCCCTTAGCTGTAAAATTCAATGGTAAACCCCGTTCTTCGATTCCTGGGTGCTAGTAGCATACAATGGACGCATCGAGAACTGAAGGCATGACATGCTGCGAGTTGCGTGATTGGCTGTTGGAGGGTTGAATGGATCCAATC
>CAZILO010000148.1:0-2860 GCA_964540085.1 uncultured Thermotogae bacterium | reverse complement strand
CCCGTTGTTTCAGATCAATGGCGGGTTTTGGCTCCAGATCTGGCACGGTCTTATGGGGTTACGGTGGGCATATTTGCTGGGGATGTCATAGCAATTTAATCCCCGGGCTTGTCCCATCCCAACGCCGCGCGTATAATTCCCCCAAGCAACCAACGATAGGGAGTGGATTTCCGTGACAAGCCAGCAGACGAAATATGAGATCAAAGACCGTACCCCCACTGAAGTGACGCTTGAAATAACCGTTGATCCCGCCGAAGTGCAAGCCGCGATCGACGAGGTGTACCGCCGTTACAGTCGTGAGGTGGAGATTCCCGGATTCCGTAAAGGGCACGTACCGCGCAACCTGTTGGAGGCGCGATTAGGCAAAGACGTGTTCCAAGAGGAAGCGCAAAAGGACCTGGCGGAAAAGCATATTCCTCAGGCGATATCCGAGCTGGGGCTCCATCCCGTTACTCCCCCTAAGACAGAACCGGTATCGTTCGAGGACGGAGGCCCGTATGTGTTCACCGCAAGTTTTTCCGTTCTCCCCGAGTTCGAACTGCCGGAGTACAAAGGGATCGAAATCACCGTTCCTCCGCTAAAACCAGTAACCGATGCCGATGTCGAGGGAGCGCTGGCGGAGGTACAACGGCGGTTTGGGACCCTCGTTCCGAAAGAGGGTGAAGTTGTATCCGACGGGGACATCGTGAGCGTCAAGGAGGGCGACGAGGAATGGGATACCCGTGCCACTGCGGATAACCCGGTGACAGCGAAGCTGATCGGCCGCAAGGTTGGAGAGACGGTCGACATCTCGCTTGAGGTTGAGGACGGCAAAACGGTAACCACATCCCTCACCATCCTCGGATTAAAGAAGATCAGTCTCCCGGAGATCGACGATGACCTCGCCAAAGATGCGGGCTACGACAGCCTGGACGCGCTCAAAGCTGATATCCGAGCGCGGTTGGAATCGGCACGGGAACGGGAACGCAAGCATGAAATTGAGCTCAAGCTTCTCGACAAGCTGATTGACCAAGTAGAGATTCCACTCCCGCAGGCATTAGTGGAGGAAATCGCTGAAGAGGAATTGGAGGATCTGAAGCGCGACCTCGATCATCCGCAATCGCCGCTCTCGTTTGAGGAGTATTTAAAAGAGAAGGAGCAGACCGAAGACGAGGTGCGGGCTGACTACCGTGATCGTGTCGCCAGCCGTATCCGCCGCGAGCTGATGCTGCGCCGGATCGCCGAGGCCGAGGGGATCGATATTCCGGACGATGAGCTTGAAGAAATTGCGCGTCAGGAAGCCGAGGAGAGGCACGAAAATCCGCTCCGGTTTATCGCTAAGCTCAAGGCGGAAGAAAAGTGGGACGACTACCGCACTGGGAAGATCAATGCCCGCGTGTTCGACCTGCTGTATCGAGAAGCGAAGATCGTGGAAGGCGATGACGCTGCGGAGGGAGAGGAATGAAACCAACCGCCCAGATTCCGTTTGTCATCGACCGCACCGGGCACGTTGAGCGCACCTACGACATCTACTCCCGCCTGCTCGAGGACCGCATCATCTTCCTGCGTCAGGCGATCGATGACGAGGTAGCAAACGTGGTGATCGCCCAAATGCTATTCCTCGCGGCCAAGGATCCGAGCAAGGACATCAAGCTGTACATCAATTCTCCGGGGGGATCGGTTACCGCCGGGTTTGCGATCTACGATACGATGCAGTACGTGAGCTGCGATGTATCGACGATCTGCATCGGGCAGGCGGCGAGCATGGCCGCAGTTCTCCTCGCAGCGGGCGCGAAAGGGAAACGGTCGGCCCTTCCCAACTCGCGCATTCTCATCCATCAAATCTTCGGCGGTGCGCAGGGACAGGCGATCGATGTCAAGATCCAGACCGACGAACTCCTCCGCATGCGCGATCAAATTAATCGGATCCTCGCCGCCCACACGGGACAGACGGTAAAGAAAATCGCCAAGGACACCGACCGCGATTTTTACATGTCTCCAGAAGAGGCAAAAGAATACGGGATCATCGATCGGATCATCGCCCCGCACCAATAACGCATCCACTGCGGAGACGCCGAGGCACAGAGAACGCTGGGATTGTATTCGCTCTCCCATGGTTTATAGGATCCACGGCGGTGACGAGTAAAGGGGAAATGTCGGGGGGTAAGGATCACGGATCAACTGGTAGGAAGGACTTCATTTCATAAAAGTCCTCCGCTAGATACCCCCGGCTTGCTACGGGGGTTATTTACTAGCTTTAAGTGAGCGATTTTACCAGAGCGTTGATTTCTCCGTGCTCTCAGCGGTGTATCCCCCCAAAAACGGTGACCAATAATTCCCAGAGATTCAGGGAATAGACGAACCGTTGCTGGTTAACCCCTCGAGGGTGCCCGTTCCAATTCTCCCCTCAGCGTCCTCTGCGCCTCCGCGGTGAATATTCAGAGGTTCCGGGTCATGAAGTCAGCGAGCAGAGTATAGGTCCGGACCTTGTGGGCGATATCCGATGACCCGTGCCCTTCTTCCCCGAGCTCCACGTACTCGAAATCCGTTCCCTCTTTGTACCCGAGTTCGACTAGACGATCGCGGAACAGGCGCGACTGCTCAACCGGGCAGCGGGGGTCGTTCACTCCGTGCACGAGAAGGAGTTTCGCCTTCAAATTTTCGGCGTAGTTGATCGCGCTCCGCTCGTTCCACAGGGCGGCGTTCTCCTCCGGATCACCAAGATGCCAGCGCAGGTAGTACTTGAAGTGTTCCATGCTTTTGTCGTAAAGCTTCTTTAAGTCGCTGATTCCAACCCGAGCGACCGCGGCCTTCCACAGTTCTGGTTTCTTCACCACCTGCATCAGGGTCATGTATCCACCGTACGAGCCGCCGAACACAC
>CAZILO010000147.1:0-2888 GCA_964540085.1 uncultured Thermotogae bacterium | reverse complement strand
TCTACTTTCAAGGAGGTCTGTATGCACGTGAAGGACATCGTATCGCTCGCCGATCTTTCTACCGAGGAGATCTACGAGATTCTGGAAACCGCACGTAATCTCAAGCTCGAACACCGTGCTGGCATTGCCCACGACACACTCGCCGGCAAGACTCTCGCTCTAATTTTCCAGAAGCCGTCGCTGCGGACGCGGGTATCGTTTGAAACTGGCATGACGCAACTCGGCGGACATGCCGTTTATCTTGGTCCCAACGATATCAAACTCGGCCAGCGGGAGACAACCGAAGATATTGCGATCGTCCTCTCCCATTACGTTGATGGGATCATGGCGCGCGTGTTCGCGCACACTACCGTTGTCGATCTGGCTAAGTACGCGACAGTTCCAGTAATAAATGGCTTATCCGACCTGCTTCACCCGTGTCAGATCCTGGGCGACCTTCTAACGATTTGGGAAAAGAAGAGGCACCTTGATGGACTAACGCTGGCATTCATCGGTGATGGTAACAACGTTGCCCACTCCCTGATCAACGGGTGCACTAAAGTGGGGATGAATTTCCGCATTGCCTGCCCGGAAGGGTACGAACCGAACGCAGAAATCGTCGCCGCGGCGCGTCGTGCGGGTGGAAACATCGAAATCATGCATGATCCCGCGGAAGCGGCGCGGAAAGCGGATATCCTGTATACCGACGTGTGGGCGAGCATGGGTGAGGAAGCTAAGGCAGAGCAGAAGAAGCACGCGTTTACCGGATTCACCGTCGATGAGGCTCTACTCGAACTGGCCGATCCGGACGCGCTTGTGATGCATTGTCTGCCCGCTCATTACGGTGAGGAGATTACCTACGGCGCGTCGCGCAGCCCGGGAAGCGCGATCTTCGATCAGGCGGAGAACCGTATGCACGCCCAAAAAGCGGTTCTCACGCTCCTAATGTCCTAGGGAGGATTGATGGCGCAGGAGATCATCGTGGGGTCCAACAACAAGGGCGACTGTCGTGTTACCTTCCTGCCCGCTGCCCCAACTCAGGTTGAGGTACAAACCGGGAGCCCGGAACTGTTCCGGGCTGGGATCGAAGAAGTGGTGACGGAAACGCTCTCTTCGCTTGATCAGGTGAGCGGGCAAATCGTGGTGGAGGATCAGGGGGCGCTTGACTATGTGATCGCTGCTCGGGTGGAGACAGCGGTGCGGACGGCGTACCCCGACGTCTCCCCGATCACGCCGACGGTTTCCCGGACTTCGACCCCCCGCGACCGCCTTCGCCGCACGCGCCTGTACGCCCCCGGCAACAACCCGCGGCTGCTTGTGGGGATCGAACTGCACGGTGCCGACTGCGTATTGCTCGATCTTGAGGACTCGGTCCCGCCGGCGGAGAAACTTGCCGCCCGGATTTTAGTGAAGCACCTATTAGCAACGATCGACTTTCCCGAGGTGTGGGTGCGGATAAACCCGCTTACGACCTATGGGATGGACGACCTCGCCGAGGTGATGCGTGCCCGGCCACACGGGATCTGTCTTCCCAAGGCGGAATCCGCGGCAGACGTAACCGCACTGGCGGCCGAACTGGCGCGGCTCGAGGCCGCTTACGGATACAACCTGGGCACAACGTGGATCATGGCGATTATCGAGACCGGTAACGGAGTGCTTCATGCCGACGAGATCGCGGCTGCGGACCCGCGCGTGGCGGTGATCGCATTTGGTGCCGAAGACTACACCCGTGACGTCGGGGCACGGCGAACGCGTGACGCGCTCCTTTACCCACGGTCACGGATTGTGGCGGCAGCGGCAGCGGCGGGGATCCAGGCGTCGGACACGGTGTATGCAGATCTCGAGGATGAGGCCGGGCTAGTTGTGGAGACGGAGCACATCCGCGATCTCGGATTCGTGGGCAAAGGGGTTATCAATCCTCGTCAGATTGGACCAATCCATCGTGTCTTTGCCCCGACTGCGGAAGAAATTGCGGAGGCAGCAAAAATCGTCGCTGTGGCGGAGGATGCGGAAAAGAAAGGGATCGGAGCAATTGCGATCGGGGGGAAGATGATCGATAAGCCGGTGCTTGCCCGGGCGCACCGGATACTTCAACTCGCAGAACGGATCAAGGAGGAACTTGAATGAAAAACGCGCTCGGCCGTGAGATACCGGAACGGATTGGGGATCGGATTCTGCGTCCGTTCCAAGGCGCGTTCGGTACAACCCCGACCGGCCGTAAGGCCTCCCGTCCTCAGAAAACGGTGAGACTGGGGGAGAACAAGGTGTTGAAGTCGATCGAGGCGGCGATTGAGGCGACCGAGCTCAAATCTGGGATGACGATTTCGTTTCATCACTCGTTCCGCAACGGCGATTACCTGGTGAATATGGTGGTCGATGCGTGTGCGCGCATGGGGATAGGCGACCTGCGCCTGTTCCCGACCGCCCTGTTTCCGGTGCACGCCCCGCTGATCGACCACATCAAGTCCGGCGTTGTGACACGGATCGAGGGGTCGATGAACGGGCCGGTGGGGGCGTTTGTCTCCCAGGGGGGAAAGCTGAAACAGCCTGCAGTTCTGCGCTCGCACGGTGGCCGCTGGCGGGCGGTCGAGGCGGGCGATGTTCACATTGACGTTGCGTTCGTCGCTGCCCCGCAAGCCGACCCGTATGGAAACGCGACTGGGATCAAGGGGAAAACGCCGTGTGGCCCGATCACCTTCTCTGCAGTCGATGCCCAGTACGCCGACAAAACGGTGGTGGTGACGAACGATCTTCAGCCCTATCCGGTGTATCCGTTCGAGATCCAGCAGGGATGGACCGACTATGTGGTTAGCGTCGATGAGATCGGCGACCCCGACAGCATCGCTTCCGGAACACTGAAGATCACCCGTTCGCCCACGCGCCTCAAAATCGCGCGTCTCGCTGCCGCC
>CAZILO010000146.1:0-2894 GCA_964540085.1 uncultured Thermotogae bacterium | reverse complement strand
GACATACGTGACTGACATTCATCTTGTCAACAAGAGGGTACATTATGGCACAGAGCCGTGTCCACTCTCCGTGACAGTGATGGTGGATTTCGTGAATTCGATTGAAGAATATGAGGAGGCAAACAACAAAGCTAGTTTTGATGTTTGCTGTCACTAGACTTGGCGCTGTGTGGCATTTTCCCATTATGATGATGTCACACAGCGCTTTTCTGTAGCGTAGTTATCACTTTGTCCGCCACTATTGAAGGCCAGATTTACCATGAGTTAGGCCGTCATTCTTCTCCTTGACTTTTGTTGTTCAGGATGCTATATTACGTTAGTTCTTTCTCAGAAGGAACTAACCGGGATGCGGATGCCAAAAGGAGATCAGGGGCTATTACGTGACCACAATCGTGGTCTGATCATTAACCTGCTTCGTATTTCCGGCCCGAGTTCTCGGGCGGATATTGCCCGTCGTATCGGACTCGCTCCGTCGGCCCTTACCCGTCTGATGCGTGAATTGCTCGATGACGGCTTAGTTGTTGAAGCCGGCAAACAGCGCACAAGTGGAGGGAGACGTCCCATTCTTGTTGCGTTCAATCCCCATTATGCCACTACCATCGGAATTAAGGTGGAGAAAGACCGGCTGTTGGGAGCGCGCGTAGATCTTGATGGGCAGATTGAAGCGCGTATGGATATACCACTTTCTTCTTCTACCGAACCCGAATCGGTGCTAGATCAAATCGCACAGCTAAGTCACAACCTCATGCATGGGAAAACACTCGGCGTTGGGTTATGTATCTCCGGATCAGTTGATTCTGTCCATGGGATCGATATTTATTCCCCGATTCTGGGGTGGAGGAACGTTGCGTTGCAAACCCCGCTCTCCGCCCGCATCGATACCACGGTACGGGTTGAAAACGACGTTAATGCACTCACCCTAGCCGAGCACTGGTATGGAGCTGGACAGGGGTATCATAATTTTATCTGTCTTACAGTGGGGGAGGGTATCGGCGCTGGGGTAGTGATAAATAATGAGCTTTACCGCGGTAGCTTCGGTGGCGCTGGCGAGGTAGGACATATCACAATTGACCCGGACGGCCCGCGGTGCCGATGCGGCGAACGTGGCTGCCTAGAAGTATTTGCTTCTGATCGATTTCTGGATAACGAGGCGAACCGTCTCGGGTTCTCGGACATTGCCGGGTTGGCGGAAGCAGCACGTGCTCAGAAGAACCACGCGCGAAATGTATTCACTCGCATGGGGCATTACCTCGGGATCGGGGCAAAAAATCTCGTTAACCTTCTCAATCCGGAAGCAATCGTCCTTGGCGGTGAGCGGATGGATGCCGCCGATCTATTCCTCCCTGCGTTTGAAGAAGAAGTACGCAACCACTCGTTCCCAGAGGCGGCAAAAGATTTACAGATCGTTCCCGCCGCTCTCGGTGAGGATGGATTTCTTATCGGCGCTGCTACCTTGGTGAGCGCTGAATTTTTTCGGTTACCGATGGAAAGGATTGGGGCATGAAATTGGGCTTTGACATCGCTGATAGTGGAAACCCGTATCTGACCGTAAACGGCAACCGGTGGTTGTGGGGATTAGAGCCACTTATCTACCGTGCGGGCGAGAGTTTAACCGTGGTGCCGGTCGGGGAATGGGAGTCAAACGCGGGACAGGATCGGATGGGCACGTTCACCGTATATCGGCGTGTGTACAGTCATGCGGGCGAGCCGCTTCTTAGGGCCGCGATTCAGGTCTATTCCGACATCATCCACGTAGACATTGAAGTGTTGCGCGACATTACCGGGATCGCGCGTGGGGATTCGTTCACTACCCCGGGAGCGCTGTTGCCGTGGTTCTCTATACCTGCCGATTTGGCGTTCTTCCTGGCTACTTTTGGATTGGGCGGAGACGGAGATGACTACCCCGGCGGTTATTGGCCAACAGCAAAGTTTGGGATCGGGCCAGGCGATCTTCCCGATGATGCATTTGCTCCCATCGTGTTGTACGACGATGAGGCAGCACTCGCCGTCGGGCCGGGCAACTTCTTTCTCACCAGTCCGCTCGTTCGTGTAAATGACGGAATCGGGCGCGGAGTACATGGAGCGGTCGATCGCCTTTCCGCCGGGACCCATTTTGAGACGGTAATCGCGGTGGGAGAGGACGTTCCTAACGCCCTTATGCGGTTTGGAGACCATCTCCTCGCCCGCGGCGGGAAGACACGCCCGCGTTCGGATGAGCATCCACTCTTTTCCCGGTTGGGATGGTGGAACGCGTATGGCGGCTACTACACCGAACCAATTCGCAAGTTGGACGCGGATGCTCTGGCGACGGTGGTAACGGAACTGCGGAATCAACGTATCCCGATTGGATATTTGGGCCTCGACTTGTGGTATCCGTACGAGCGGATCGGGCAAGCGCTTAAATATGTCCCTGATCCGGCGAAATACCCGCACGGGATCGGGAAAATCGCCCGTACCGCTGACGTGTCCACCGTGCTGCATCTGTCGGCGTTGAGTCCCAAGAACGAGTACGGGGCGGACGGGGCTGATCCGACGTTTTACCGGGAAGTGGCACATGACTTGACGCGGGAAGCAGCAATTGTTGCGTGGCACGACTGGTTGCGCACGCAGCAGCACTTGACGCCGGCGTTACGGGCAGATCAAACGGCGGCTGAGTCCTGGTTCTCCGGGATGGCGCGCGCATTTGCCGATAACGATTTGGACGTTCTATTGTGCATGCAGACGATGGGGATGAATCTCGCCGCCACGCAGCTACCCAACGTTATCGCCGGGCGAACACACACCGATTACCTGTTCTCGCAACCGGAAGCACTTGCCGAGGCAGCACGCCGCGGGCACCCTGAATTTAAATTGGGACACATATCTGCATCTGAACTGCATCATCAGAATATGCT
>CAZILO010000145.1:0-2895 GCA_964540085.1 uncultured Thermotogae bacterium | reverse complement strand
ATGTAGATATTGAACGAGTGAGAAACATTGGCCTGATGGCACATATCGACGCCGGAAAGACGACGGTGACCGAGCGCATTCTCTATTTCACCGGTAAGGTGCACAAGATCGGCGAGGTGCACGACGGTGCCGCGACGATGGATTGGATGAAACAGGAGCGCGAGCGGGGAATAACGATCACTTCGGCGGCAACGACCACGTATTGGCGCGACCATCGTATCAACATTATCGACACCCCGGGACATGTCGACTTTACCGCTGAAGTCGAGCGCAGCTTGCGCGTCCTCGATGGTGCGGTGGCGCTGTTTTGCGCCGTCGGCGGCGTCGAGCCGCAGTCGGAGACGGTGTGGCGCCAAGCGGAACACTACCGCGTCCCCCGGATCGCATTTGTCAATAAAATGGATCGCACTGGTGCTGATTTCGATGGCGTTGTGGCGGAAATCCGCCGCGAGCTCGGGGCAAACGCTGTACCGGTCGTGATCCCGATCGGTGCCGAGGCCGACTTTCAGGGTGTGATCGATCTCGTCGATATGAAGGCGATTTACTACGACGACGTTCCCGGCGGCGCCGTGATCCGCGAGGAGGAAATCCCAGCTGACATGGTGGACGCAGCCCGAGCGGCGCGCGCGCTGATGATCGAGCGGGCAAGTGAGCTTGACGATTCCCTGATGGAGAAGTTCTTGAACGATGAGCTGCCCGGGCGCGATGAGCTCGTAGCAGTGATCCGGGCGGCAACGATTGCGGGTCGGTTTATCCCGGTCCTGTGTGGCGCCGCGTTCAAGAACAAGGGCGTGCGCCGGCTCCTTGACGCGATTGTCGATTACCTCCCGTCGCCGGTTGACCTTCCGCCAGTGATCGGGGCACACCGCGAAGAAAACGACGAAATTGTGCGGTATCCGAAGGATGACTCGCCCCTCGCCGCGCTCGCATTTAAGGTACAGGCGGATAAGCACATGGGAAAGCTCACTTACGTTCGTGTTTACTCGGGAGTCCTGCATGTCGGCGACACGGTGCTGAACTCCACGCGCGGGAAATCCCAGCGTGTCGGGCGCCTGTTCGAGATGCACGCTAATCACCGTCAGCCGGTGGAAGCACTCCATGCCGGTGATGTGGGAGCGGTGGTTGGCCTTGCTGACACCCGCACCGGGGACACAGTGTGCAGTTCCGATCGTCCGATTGTCCTCGAATCGATCGAGTTTCCATCCCCGGTGATCGGAGTGGCGGTGGCACCGGAAACGCGTGCCGATCGTGATAAGCTGTCCCACGCCCTCGCCCGTCTCGCCGAAGAGGATCCAACGTTCACCGTGCGCTCCAACGACGAAACTGGTGAGGTCGTGATCTCCGGGATGGGGGAGCTTCATCTCGAGATAATCCTCGATCGTCTCCGTCGCGAATTCAACGTCGGGGTGCAGTCCGGGCGGCCGCAGGTCGCATACCGCGAGACGATCCTAAGCGCGGTCGATTACGAATACCGCCATGTTAAGCAGACGGGCGGCCGTGGTCAGTACGCCCATATCGTGTTCCATATCGCTCCCAATAAACCCGGGGGCGGGTTCCAGTTTGAGGACCGCATCACCGGCGGGAAGATCACCAGCGAGTACTTGCGCGCAACGGAACGCGGAATTCTCGATGCGATGGCCAAAGGGCCGTATGCCGGGTTCCCGATGGTCGACATCGTGGTAACGGTGTATGACGGCTCAATGCATGATGTTGACTCATCAGAACAGGCGTTTCGCACTTGCGGGATGATGGGGTTCCGCGCGGCGTGCAACCTGGCGGGGCTATCGCTCCTCGAACCGGTGATGAGCGTGGAAGTAGTGGCTCCGGAGGACTATACCGGTGCAGTGACCGGAAGCCTGGCGAGCAAGCGGGGAAAGATCGTATCCATGGACCGGAAAGGGAACGCCGCTGTGCTGCGGGCACGCGTACCGCTCGCCGAGATGTTCGGGTACGCTTCCGAACTGCGCAACATTACAAGCGGACGCGGGAACTTCACGATGCAGTTCGAACGCTACGAGGCGGTGCCATACGCGATCGCGGAGGAGATCGTCGCCGCCCGCCGTGAAGCGTTGGGAGTGCGCTGATCGGCGATCAGTGGCGCGGGCTGAACCGGACGACGACGACATCGCCGTCCTGGATCAGGTAGTCCTTGCCGACGAGGCGTCGTTTGCCCGCCTTGACGGCGGCGTCCTCGCTTCCGAGTGCGATTAGGTCGTCGCAACGGATGACTTCCATGCGGATGAATCCCTTCTCCATGTCGGTGTGGATCTTTCCCGCCGCAACCGGTGCCGTATCGCCGCGTCGGGCTGTCCACACGTGCACCTCTTTCGGTCCGGCGGTGAAAAAACTCACCAGGCCGAGAGCGCGGTAGGCAGCACGGATCAGGCGTTCGATCGCCGGTGCTTCCAGCCCAAGCTCGCGAAGGAATTCCGCGCGTTCATCAGGATCAAGCTCGGCGATTTCCGCCTCGTCTGCGCCGGATATCGTGACCATCTCCGCGTTCTCCGCGGCAGCGATCGCGCGCAGGGTGGCCACATATTCGTTATCCACGTCGTCGGGAGCGCTGATATTGGCCACGTACAGCACCGGCTTGAGGGAGACAAGATTGCAGTCGAACACGTCCTTCAGTTCCTGGTCGGTCAATCCCTGGCGCCGTGCTGGCACTCCGTCGTTGAGCGCAGCCAGCACCTTCCGGCACGTGGCGATCTCACGAACGGCGTCCTTGTCCCCGGCTCGGGCGCGCTTCTCGAGCCGATTGATCTTGTTCTCCAGGGTGCGGCTGTCAGCGACCATCATCTCGAGGTCGATCGTCTCCACGTCACGGCGCGGATCGATCGTGGGATGCACAAACGGGACGTTTGCATCAACAAAGCAACGGACAACGTGAAGGAGAGC
>CAZILO010000144.1:0-2917 GCA_964540085.1 uncultured Thermotogae bacterium | reverse complement strand
GTGAACGCGCCGAGGGTGCCATTGGCGGTGAACACTTGCTTGTTCCAACCGGTGAGTGCAAACCCCGTCGTCGACTCAAACGTCCATCCGCCAACCGTGTAATCCACGACCAACGTTGAAGTAAAAGTAGATACAGAGATTGAAGCGGGCGACACAGTGTTGTTAATTTTGAGCGTAGCGCTCGTCGACCAGCTTCCGGACAACGGGCTGGCGGCAAACGCCGCAATTCCCAACCCCATTACTAATGCGATTGCTAATACGAGAGCCTTTTTCATTCTATCGTTACCTCCTCACAGATTTTAATCTTTGGACAAGAAGCTACTTTCCCACAAGAAGTTCTGTAAACTGCCGGTCACACCACCTCCTTGTATTCCAAATTCGCCTCTCCACTAGATCTACCCACATTGTAGAGCCAACCCGGGACAAAGTCAAGTGATAAGTATCACATTCACCATCGCAATGTGATCAGCGCAATCCCGATGATCCCCACCAACAGCGCGGTGATCGAGATGATAAAGTTGGCGTTTACGCGGTTTGCTAATTTAGACGTATTGGAACTAGCCATCGTCTGTACCTGCGCGTCGAGTTGTTGAATTGCCTGCTGGTTTTTCGTCACCTGCGCTGCCAGAGCGGAGCTGTTCCCTCCCTGCATACTGTTCACCTGCGTTTGTAGCTTGTCCAGCTTGTCCGATACCTTGAATATCAGATCCTTGAGCACGGCCAAATCCTTCGGGGTGACGGTGTCGGGATTGTTTTGCAGGTATTGAATTGTGCGCGCGATCAACGCTGCCGCGGAGTAGCGCGTCAGTGGCTGGTCGCCATTGTACTTTCCTCCGGGAAGCCCGGTGATGATCCCCCGATCGACAAGGTACTTGATGTCGTTGTACGCCCAGTGATCCTTGGGTACATCGGTGAACAGCGTGCTCGTGTTCGGTGGAGTGGCGTGCCCGTCTCCAGCCTGGGCATAGGCGGTACCAACTCCAATGAACAGTGAAACAATCGCGATCAACAGAATTACCATTAGTGTTCGATTCACGGTAAAACCCCCTCTCGATGGAATTTGCCAACCAGTATAGCTACAAAAATGTGATGAGTCAATAATTGTAGTGACTTGCCGCATATAGTGGCTCCCGCTGAAAACACAAAGTTTTTACTTTTTATCCTTCCTTAACTCCTCATTCCTCCGTGGGCTCTGCGCCTCGGCGGTAGACCTTTGTTACCGCACCCTGAAACTTTTGCGGTGAATTGGCGATGGGCCACGGGCAACGATCGCGGCGCGGTGGGCCTGCGTTCCGTACCCCTTGTGGACAGCAAATCCGTATCCGGGAACGCGGTGGTCAAGCGCAATCATCAACCGATCGCGCGTTACCTTGGCCACAATCGACGCCGCTGCGATATGAAGAGAACGGGAATCGCCGCGCGTGAAAGAAAGCCCCCGGGGGTGGGGAACACCGCGGGCGGGCTCCGGTGCGACGGATAATCCACGGTCGAGCAGCAACAGATCGGCATCCACCCCAACGGCACGATAAGCGCGGGCAGCAGCACGACCGAGCGCTGGTACAATCCCAATCCGATCGATCTCCGCCGGAGGCGCCCACCCGATTCCAACCGCCGTCAATTGCGTGATCGGCACGATCAGCCGCTCCCGCTTTGCCGGGGTGAGGCGCTTGGAGTCGTCAACCCCGAGGAGGGGGAACAGTGCCGTCGGAATGGAATCCTCCGCGGTGGGAACGAACCCCAGAATGGATACGCAGGCAACGCACGCTGGTCCGGCAAGGGCGCCACGGCCGGCTTCATCGCATCCGACAAGCCGGTAGTGCGTTACGTTAGTGGTCTCATCTAGGACAAGCCCTGACGTTACTGCGCGGTCAAATTGATACAGCGCTTCCAGTCGTGCCCAGGCCCGTTCCGATTTCATATTTCAGCGCGGAGGTGCAGATAACACAGAGTTATCAAATTTCTTAGCCATTATTGAATTCCCCGCGGGCTCCACGCCTCCGCGGTGATTTCTACAAGTGGAAATAGCCGTTCATTGGACCGAATCGGCTGAGCGGCCACACCCGGAAAAAGGGCTCACCAATGAAATCGTGCCGATTGACAAACCCCCAATAGCGGGAGTCGAGCGAATTGCCGGAGTTGTCTCCGAGCACAAACCACTTTCCCGGCGGGACTTTAGTTGGGGTCTGTCCATAGCGAATACCGGGCAAATCGGAGTAGTAATAGCGGCTGGCGGGGAACCGCGGCCCGGCGAGTTGTTTCCCGTCGACATACACATGCCCATCCTTGATTTGCACTGTCTGTCCGCCGACGGCGATCAGCCGCTTGACGTAGCGGACTCGCCGTTCGCGTGGAATGATGCCCAGCGCGCGCAGGGAATTCTCCCCCTGTTTCTTGGTGCCGAGATTGTACGTGCTGCCGTTGGCAGTACGCAGAATAATGTTTGTCCCCACCGGCAACGCTGCGAGCACATCGTCAGCACCGGCAGCGGAGAACGAAACATTGTTGCCAATCCATGCTGGCATCTCCGTGGTAGAAATAAGCATCCCGGGTGACATCCCGGCGGCCGCGGCCGGCGACCCCGGAGTGACATCCTTTACGTACGTTGCCTCAGTGTGCCAGAACACGACGATATCACCGGGATGAGCGGATCTGAAGTAATATGAAACCTTATCGACGAAGAACGAATCCCGCGGGTCAATCGTAGGGATCATCGATCCGGTGGGCACGCTCATCCGGACCGTGACGAAGTTAATCACCAGAAACGCAAGCGCCCCCGCCACAACCAATACCTCGATCCATTCCAAGATTTCACTCGCCACCCGCCCCGGATTGTACCCAAGCCGCCGTACGAGCTTCAGAATCAGCGCCGGTTTCTTATGCTTTTTTCGACTCATACTTGCCCCTTAATTAACCGCCG
>CAZILO010000143.1:0-2925 GCA_964540085.1 uncultured Thermotogae bacterium | reverse complement strand
ACTATGTAATCTTAAGCCAGACCTTGCGCCGGCGTGGGCCGTCGAATTCGCACAGGAAGATGCCTTGCCACGTGCCGAGGCGAAGCTTGCCGTTTTCGAATGCGACCAGGAGTGAGTTCCCGATCAGTGACGCCTTGATGTGTGCCGGCGCGTTTCCCTCGGCGTGCGTCCAGCCTCGGTTCTGTGGTGCAATTGTGCTGAGCGCGGTGAGGATATCCCGGGCGACGGCGGGGTCGGCATTTTCGTTGATCGTTAAGCCCGCAGTGGTGTGGGGACAGTAGATGAAACATACTCCGTCTGCAACTCCGCTGGTTTCAACTGCTCGCTGTACCAGGTCGGTGATATCGATAAATTCCGCTTTGGTATGAGTGGAAATCGCGATTTCTTCCATCATTCCTTCGTAAGTGCCTGCTCTAGTGCCTGTTTCAATCCCTCTTTGTCGGTGATCCCCTGCACACGCAGGATGACCTCCTGATAGCCGTTTCCTGCGCGGCCGCGGGCAAGGCTTACCAATCGCACGTTGTTGTCGCGCAATATCCCGATGACGGCATATACATCGCCTGAATCGGGGCGCACCCGCACCGTCAGCCGCGTCCCTTCTAGCCCAATCCCCAATGCCTGTGCTAGCGCACGTAGCACCTCGGATTGCGTGATTACTCCCACTAATTTGCCGTCCTCAACCACCGGCAGCAATACCAACCGATTGGCGAGGAGGATCAGCGCTGCTTTTTCCAGAGTGTCGGCGGGTGAAATGGCAAAGTTAGTGGGGAAGCATGACTCCCCCACCGATTTTTCCCAGTCGCTGACGTCTTTGAGTGCCCCTTTGGTGATGAATCCGGTGAGCTCATGGTCGGCGCTGGCGACGAGGAGGATCCCGAACCCGTTTTCATCCATCACCCGTTTGGCTTCGGCAAGGGGCGCCTCGGGGAGGATGGTCACCGGGTCGGGGTGCATGTAGTTGCTGACGTTCATTCGCCTTCCTTGTTTGCGTTAGCAACGATTTTCTCTTGAATGTTAGCGGGCACGGGCTGATATTTTAGAAATTCCATCTGGAAAACACCGCGGGCCTGCGTGAGCGACTTGAGGTCAAGGGCATAGCTTTGCAGTTCGGCGAGTGGGACCTCGGCCTTGATGGTTGTCGTTCTCCCGGATGGTTCCATGCCGAGGATGCGGCCGCGACGCCCATTGAGATCGCTCACAATGTCACCGGTGAAGTCATCGGGGACACGTACTTCTAATGCCATAATCGGTTCAAGTAGACACGGATTCGCCTGATCGTAGGCAGCGCGGAACGCGTTGCGGGCGGCGAGCTTAAACGCGAGCTCGGATGAATCGACCGGATGGTAGCTACCGTCGAACACGGCAGCGAGCACGTCGGTGACCGGGTATTTTGCCAGGTTGCCCTCCTCCATTGCCTCGATCACGCCTTTCTCCACGCCGGGGATGTACTGCCCCGGGATCGCCGCGCCTTTAATCTCGTCGACGAACTTGAATCCTTCTCCGCGCGGGAGCGGCTCGATCCGCAGCACAACCTCACCGAATTGGCCGCGCCCCCCGGTCTGCTTCTTGTGGCGATACTTGGCAGTTGCCTTTTTGCGAATCGTTTCCTTGTACGGAATCTCCGGTTGCTTTGTTTCAAGGGATACGTTGTACCTGTTCTTCAGACGCTCGATGAACACCGACAGGTGCACGTCGCCCATTCCCCACAGGATGAGCTCCTTGGTGACTGGATCGCGCTCGACGCGGATCGTCGCTTTGGTGCCGCCGAGCTCCTTGAGGGCGGTGCTCATTTTTTCAACGTCGGACTGGCTTTTGGGAACGATCGCCCGTGAGAAAACGGGCTTGGGGAACGCCGGCATCGGGAATGGATCCGCGTCGGGATTTACGGCCAACGTGGCGCCGAGCGGTATCCCTTCGAGTTTGCCAATGGTGACGATCTCACCGGCGCTGGCTTCGGGTACCCGTTTTTGCTTTGTCCCATCGAAGGCGTAGATGTCACGAATTTCCACTTTGTTCCCCGCCGGGATTTCAACTGCGTGTGTCCCTTCTTTGAGCGTTCCTTCGAGCACACGCACATACGTGAGACGCCCGAGGTAGGGGTCAGTGGCGAGGTTAAATACCACTGCCCGCGGCGGCGCATCGAGGTCAAGAACGGGGGCGGGGGCGAGGTTCACAAACGCGTCCATCAGGATGTCGATTCCCGTTCCCTCCGATCCGGAGGCAGCGAACACCGGGATAAGCGCGCCGTCCGCCACTCCGTGTGCCAGCGCAGCGGTGAGCTCGGCGGTACTGATGTCCTCTTCGTCGAGGAACTTCATCATCAGTTCGTCATCGATCGACGAGATTTCCTCTACGAGGTAGCCGCGGTGTTCCTCGAGCGTGGCGGTGAGATCAGCGGGCACGTCTTTCTTTCCTTTGTTTCCGAAGTACACGGCCTTGCCGGCGAGGACATCGACTACGCCCACGAACTTTCCTGCTTCCTTGATCGGGATCTGGAGAACGACGAATTTCCCCGCGAAGTGCTCCCGCAGCGCGGCGAGAACCTTGGTGAAATCGGCGCTTTCCTTGTCCATGTGATTGATGAGGATCGCGGTCGGGAGCTTGCGCGCCCCCGTGAGCTCCCACGCGCGCTCGGTGACGACCTCCACTCCCTTTTCGCCGTTGATCACGATCAGGTTCAGGTCGGCGACCGGAACCGCCTTCACCATCTCCTCGATAAATTCATCCCCGCCCGGGGTATCGATGAGAGTGATACGCGTTCCGGAGTGTTCGTACGCCCCAACGCCGATGTCGATCGAATAGCCTCGCTCTTTTTCCTCTTGGGAAGAATCAAACGCGATTTCTTCCTTAACGCCGCCTTTCTTCAGTAACGAAGTGGCGAGGGTGGTTTTGCCGGAGCCGGAATGCCCCAGCAAGCAAATGTTC
>CAZILO010000142.1:0-2936 GCA_964540085.1 uncultured Thermotogae bacterium | reverse complement strand
GAGCGAGCGGGCTCGACATGGTAATCAACGTCGCCGCTCTCAAGGAAGGGGAGTACGAGACCGTTCTCACCGATATCCGTGCGGTATGCGCCGAGGCACGCAAAGCGCCAACCAATGCGCTAGTAAAAGTGATCCTGGAAACCGCCCTGCTGGATGATCAGGAAAAGATCGCCGGCGCGGTCCTCGCCAAGGCCGGCGGCGCTGACTTTGTGAAGACGTCAACCGGATTTGGCCCGGGCGGGGCCACCGTGGACGACGTGGCGCTGCTGCGCCGTACGGTGGGAGAGAAGATGGGGGTAAAAGCGGCCGGTGGCATCCACGACTACGACACAGCTATCAAGATGATCGCGGCGGGTGCGACCCGGATTGGGGCGAGTCACAGCGTGGACATCATTGCGGGGGCACCCGAGTAGAGTGGGTATCGAGCGTGGTGATGGATTCGTCCTCCGAATACGCGCATTCGGGGATGCCGACATCATCGTTACCCTATTTCTGCGCGGTTACGGCAAGCGCACCGCTATTGCCAAGGGGGTACGGCGCCTGAACTCACGCCTCGGAGGTGTGTTTGACCTGCTCAACCAAGTGGAGGTGGTGTTCTACGCCCGCGACAGCCTTGACCTGGTGAGCCAGGCGGCGCTCATCTCGGGTAATGAAGCGGTTAAGCGTGACCTCGCAACGATCAATTCCGCCCTCACGGTCGCTCGATTCCTCGATCGCCTGCTTCCGCTTCACCAGCCGGAGGACGAGGTGTATCGGTTGTTCACCCGGTTCATCGCCATGGCCGCAGCCGGAAGCGGCGCAGAAGCACGAATCGCGACTGAACTCTGGACGTTAACCCTGCTCGGACACCGCCCCCAATTGCACGCATGCCTGCAGTGCGGAACCACCGTCGGCCCGTTTCGGTTCGTCCCCGCGCGCGGCGGTATTCTCTGCTCCCGCTGCGGAGGAACCGTAGGAATCCCGATAAAAACAGGGCTTGTCCGCACGCTCGCGTGGCTCGCCACCCATCCAATCGAGCGCAGCCGGGTGATCCACCTGTCTCCGGAGGAACAAGCACAGGCGGACGAAATTCTGAATGCGTATCTGGAAACGCGCGTCCGCGGAGGTTGACGGAAAGGAGTATCTCCCCTATAGTCTCCCGCGGAGGGGCCGCAATGCACTGTGAACTACGCACACCGGAAAAGACGCTGTTTACTGGGGAAGCGCGGATGATCGTTGCCCGTAGCCCGTGGGGAGAGTTTGGGGTAATGGACGGACATGCCCCGCTTCTCGCTGCCCTCCGGCCCTCCCAGCTGCGTATCAAGACCAGCGCCGAAGAAATCACGTTTGCCGTTGCCGCCGGGCTAATGCGGGTGGAAAAAGACGAGGTAGCGATCCTTGTTCAAAATGCGGTCCGCCGCGATGCCATCGACGTTGCGTCCGTACGCGCCCGTATCGAGAACGCCACCGAAGACGAACTTGCGTTTCTGCGGGTGCAGGAGCAACTTGGAGGTGTCGATGGCTAGACGGGTTGTGGTTACCGGCGTTGGGCCGATCACCCCGATTGGGATCGGCAGAAACGCGTTTTGGGATGGGTTACGAAATGGGGTGAGTGGAGTGCGCCGCGTCGATGACCATGTTGACCTCGACGGGATCGCCGTCAAAATCGGAGCGCCAGTCGTCGATTTCGACCCGCTTGACCACATGGATCGAAAGCGGGCACGGCGCATCGACCGCTCGGCTCAATTTGGGCTAGTCGCGACCAAGTTGGCGTTTGCCGATGCGGACATCGATCCCGCAACGCTTGACCCTGCGCGCACCGGGGTGATCGCCGGCACTGGCATCGGCGGTCTGGAAACGATGTCCGCCAACTTCAAAATCCTGTTCGATCAGGGGCCGCGCCGGATCAGCCCATTTTTCATTCCGCGGTTAATGCCAAACGCCGTCGCCGGCGAGATCGCGATCGAATACGGGTTACAGGGCGCCAACTTCGGGGTTGTGTCCGCGTGTGCCAGTTCAGCCCACGCCATTGGAATCGCCGCTGAAATCATCAAATCGGGATACATCGACGTTGCAATCGCTGGCGGCGCCGAGGCCGTCATCCTTCCCATTACTTACGCCGGATTTGTGCAACTAGGAGCGTTGTCAAAGCGCAACGATGAGCCGACGCGTGCATCGCGGCCATTCGACCGTGATCGCGATGGATTCGTCGTCGGCGAGGGGGCAGGTATCCTCATCCTCGAAGAGGAGGAGCACGCCCGTGCCCGCGGCGCGCGGATATACGCTGAACTCGCCGGGTTTGGGATGAGTGACGACGCGTACCACATCACCGCACCGTCGCCGGACGGAGCCGGGCCTGCACTCGCCATCAGCCTTGCACTGGAGCGAGCCGGTGTGCCGCCAACCGAAGTCAACTACATCAACGCGCACGGCACTTCAACTGTGCTCAACGACCGCGCCGAGACCGCGGCGATCAAACGTGCACTTGGAGCCGCAGCGTATCGCGTCAAAATCAGCTCGACAAAATCGCAGACTGGCCACCTTCTCGGTGCTGCCGGTGCCGTCGAGGCAATTGCCACCTTACTCACGATCAAACACGGGTTCATCCCGGCAACGATCAACCTCGAACATCCCGATCCCGAATGTGATCTGGATTACACTCCCACCCCCGTGGAGGCGGAGATCACAACCGCACTGAGTGAATCGTTCGGGTTCGGCGGTCAAAACGCGGTGTTAGTGTTCAAACGCGGGTGATCGGCGAGAAAGATCCACGCTAAATCAGTGCGGCCATTCCCAACGCCGATTGCGACATGTCCGCGGTCTACTTATTCTTCTCTCCACAGCGTTCGTACGCACCGAGATCGGGGGCCGGCCCGCAGACGCGCGGATTCCCGTCGAGGGGCGGCTCGGGGAGGCCGACCGGGCGGAGGCCGTCCGCTCCCTGGTCGCCGAGGCCG
>CAZILO010000141.1:0-2969 GCA_964540085.1 uncultured Thermotogae bacterium | reverse complement strand
CCACCTCTTCATAACGCGCCTCCTCTAAACACCCATAATTTTTGGAGATGTTTTTGCCTCCCATTGATCAACCGCAAAATCATCATATATCAAAAGGGGGTCCATTAGCAAATAGGAATTCCTTGGGACGTTGACACAGGACACATTCTATTTCATTGAGCCAAATAGTTGCCTTTTTCTGTCTCGCCCGCTATGATTGCACTCGTTAAATTGGATCTCCGACCCGTTCTCGCCTACGGGCACGACCTATGGGAGACGGGCGTTAGGGTACGGTTGGAAACGACCGTGCCTCCCACGTTTGGAAAGGAGGTTTGCATGAAGTTTTCCGCTGTGCTCCTTGTTGGAGCGTTGTTGCTCGCATCTCTCCCCGTCGCTGCTGCGAGCAGTCCAATCATTATCTTCCACGCCGGCAGCCTCACCGTTCCGGTGAGCTACCTGACGCAAGCGTTTCAGGCCGAACATCCCGGCGTGACGTTCGCCACCGAGGCGTCGGGCAGCCGCACGGCGGCGCGGAAAATCAGCGATCTCGGTCGGGAAGCAGATATCATGATGTCCGCCGACTACACGGTGATCGACGAGCTGTTGATTCCCAAGTTTGCCAGCTGGAATATCGAATTCGCCCGCAACACGATGGTAATCGCCTACACTGAGAAGTCGAAGTATGCCGACGAAATCAACTCCAGTAACTGGTACGATATTCTCACCCGCCCGGGGGTAATCTACGGTCACTCCGATCCCAACGCCGATCCGTGCGGTTACCGCACACTGATGGTGTGGCAGTTGGCGGAGAAGTACTACAAGATTCCCGGCCTGTACCAACGGTTACAGGCGCATTGCCCGCCGGGGAACGTGCGTCCGAAATCGGTAGAGCTGATCGCATTGCTACAGTCCGGCGATATGGACTACGCGTTTGAGTACCGCTCCGTCGCGGTTCAACAGGGCCTCAAGTTCATCGAGCTGCCGAATCAGATCAACCTGAGTCGCGCCGAGTACGCGGATTTCTACGCCCAGGCCAAAGTTAAGGTAACCGGCACGGCACCCGGGACCACTGTCATCAAGACGGGAAAGCCGATCATCTACGGGCTAACCATCCCCAACAATGCTCCGCACCCGCAGTTGGCGTTGGAGTTCGTGCAGTTCCTACTCGGCCCGCACGGACAGGCGATCATGACAAAGTGCGGCCAACCCCCGATCGTGCCCGCAGTGGCGGAGCACATTGACAACGTTCCCGCCGGGTTGCGCGCGTTCATTACCCCAAGCGGATGACTGCCCGCATCAACTGGCTGAAGGTCGCGTTCGCGCTGCTGGGCTGCACGCTGTTAGCGTTCATCCTGTGGCCGCTGTTGAATACAATTTTCGCGTCTCACCCGCACGAGTTGTGGCGCACGATCCTCGATCCGCAGGTGCGGGGCGCAATCTTGCTCACATTCTACGCATCGGCGATTGCAACCGGCATCGCCATTGTCACCGGCGTCCCGCTTGCCTACCTTCTCGCCCGGCACGAGTTTACGGGCAAGGGAGTGATCGAGGGATTGATCGATCTCCCAATCGTCGTTCCGCATACCGCGGCCGGGATTGCGCTTCTGATGGTATTCGGTCGTGAGGGGGTTCTGGGAAAAGCGTTCGAAACAATCGGGATGCGGTTCGTGTCGTCGGTCCCCGGAATCGTGATCGCGATGTTGTTCGTGAGCATGCCGTTTCTTGTCGACGCCGCGCGCGATGGGTTCGCCGCCGTCGATCCGCGGTTGGAACGGGTGGCGCGCACCCTGGGCGCGGGGCCGTGGGGCGCGTTTCGCCGCGTGGCGTTGCCGCTCGCGTGGCGGAATATCCTGTCCGGGACCGTACTCATGTGGGCACGCGGGCTGAGCGAGTTTGGCGCGGTGATCATCCTCGCCTATCACCCGATGGTCGCGCCGGTACTGCTGTACGAACGGTTTGAGTCGTACGGGCTGAACTACGCACGCCCAGTGGCGGTGTGGATCATCCTGTCCGCGCTCGTGGTGTTTATCGCACTGCGGCTCCTCGCCCGCGCCAAAAAACGATGACCACCGGACGGCTTGACGTGCAGCAACTTGATGTCAGTGCGGGTGAGTTTCACCTGGATGGGATCGATCTCACGGTGGACGCCGGGGAGTATTTTGTCGTCCTCGGCCCGACCGGGGCGGGCAAGACGATCCTTCTCGAAACGATCGCCGGATTGCGTCGGGTGCGCCGTGGCACGGTTCGCATCGACGACGAGGACGTCACGCAGTTGCCTCCGGAGCGGCGCGGGGTTGGATTCGTGTACCAGGACTATGCGTTGTTTCCTCACCTCACCGTGGCCGCGAATATCGCGTTTGGACTGCGGCTGCGACGGCGGAAGGACGTTGACCACAGCGTCGCCCGGATCGCTGCATTGCTGGGGATTGATACGTTGCAATCGCGGATGCCAAGAGAGCTGAGCGGAGGTGAGCAGCAGCGCGTTGCTCTCGCCCGCGCGCTTGCAGTCGCACCGCGGGTCCTTCTTCTCGATGAACCGCTGTCCGCCCTCGATCCCCAGACGCGCGAGGGGCTACAACGAGAACTGGCACAGTTGCACCGCGAATTGAGCACCACCACCGTCCACGTTACGCATAACTTCGAGGAGGCGGCCGCCCTCGCCGACCGCATCGGCGTGATGAACGCAGGTCGGATCGTGCAGGTGGGCACGGTCGACGCGATCTTCCGCCGGCCGTCATCCCCATTTGTCGCCCGATTTGTGGGGGCACGGAACGTATTTGCAGGTACAGCAATCCGCACCGAAAATGGTGAGACACAATTCATAATCAATGGGGTGACACTTGCCGCCGCTACTGCCGTTACTGGCCCGGCCCACGCTGCGTTGCGGCCAGAGGACATCCTGATCTCCGCGACGCTGTTGACGTCGAGCGCGCGCAACTGCCTGCGTAGCCGCATCACCGCGATCACCGACCGCGGCATGATTGTCTACG
>CAZILO010000140.1:0-2993 GCA_964540085.1 uncultured Thermotogae bacterium | reverse complement strand
ATCGAAAGGAAATCGCAAGTGAAGTGCGTCGGAGCGATCGACTTAGGGACCACGGGAGTGCGGTTTGTTGTATTCGGGAATGATGGTCACCCGATCGGGGCAGCATATCGCGAGCTTCCCCTGAGCTTTCCCCACCCCGGGTGGGTGGAACAGGATCCTGCGGAACTGGTGACGGTAACGATCGCGGTAATGCGGATAGCACTTGATGAAACCGGAATTGACGCTGCTGAGCTTGCGGGAATCGGCATCACCAACCAGCGGGAAACAACGATCTTATGGGACAAACGGACGGGAGAGCCGGTCTATCCCGCGATCGTGTGGCAGGACCGACGCACTGCGGCCCGCTGCGCCGCAATCCAGGAGGAGAAATGGATATCAGCTCGCACCGGCCTCAGGATCGACCCGTATTTCTCCGCCACCAAACTCGAATGGATATTAAATGAGCACCCGCAGTTCCGCGCCCGTGCGAACGCGGGCGAACTGCTATTCGGCACGCCGGATGCATGGCTTATCTGGAACCTGACCGGGGTGCACGCTACCGACACGACAAACGCATCCCGCACGCTGTTATTCGATATCAAACGGCGTACCTGGGACGACGAACTCTGTCGATTTTTTTCGATCCCGCACGAATGCCTCCCCGAAGTACGCCCAAGTATCTCCGTATTCGCACCACTGAAACCCGAGATCATCGGGGCGCCAGTGGCGGTTGCCGGTGTACTCGGGGACCAACAGGCGGCCTTGGTGGGACAGGGTGGGTTTGACCGTGGTGCCGCCAAGGTTACATGGGGAACAGGGGCGTTTCTTCTTCTCAACACCGGCGACCGTCCGATCACGAGCGAACACGGTCTTCTCACCACAATCGCCTATACCAGTGCCGAGAACGTAAAATACGCGCTTGAGGGAGCCGCGTTCGTCGCCGGAGCAGCAATTCAATGGCTGCGAGATGGATTAGGGCTGATCGCCACTGCTGCTGAAACCGATGCCATCGCCCGGACAGTTGGCTCGACTGACGGCGTGTATCTTGTCCCAGCATTTGCCGGCCTGGGAGCGCCCCATTGGGACCCAACCGCACGCGGAACGATCGTCGGCCTCACCCGCGGGACCACACGCGCACACGTTGTACGGGCGGCGTTGGAAGGGATCGCCTACGAAACACACGACCTCATCCGCGCGATGGAAGAAGACGCCGGCACTCGGATCGCCGAACTGCGGGTCGACGGTGGAGTGGCGCAAAACGACTTCCTGTGCCAGTTTCAGTCCGACATTCTCGGGATTCCGGTCGTGCGCCCCCAAAATCCGGAGACAACCGCACGGGGGGCGGCATTTGCTGCCGGCATGGCAACCGGGATATGGGACAGTCCCACCGCTGTGATGAAGCTGCCGCAGAAGGTTGAACGGTTTGTCCCCCACATGGATGCGTCAATCCGTGCCCGCCTCATCTCGGGATGGGAACGAGCGGTCGCACGCACGAAAGGATGGGCGAAATGAGAATTGGGGTAATCGGAGCCGGGGTGGTGGGTGCTCTCATCGCCCGCGAACTGTGCCGCTACGATGCCGAGGTGCACCTATTCGAGCGCGAGGCGGACGTCGCGTTTGGGGTAAGCAAGGCAAACTCCGGCGTGATTCACGGCTGTTTTCACGAGACTCCGGGAACCGCGCGTGCCCAGTTTTGCATCGAAGGCAACGCCATGTATGCGGACCTCGCGCGCGAGCTCGACTTTCCGTTCCGGCAGATCGGGGCACACGTCATCGCGTTCACTCCGGCGGACGAACAGACGTTAGAGCGGCTTCGATCCCAGGGGGAGGAAATCGGGGTTCCCGGATTGACGCTGATCGGTGGGGATGAACTGCGGAGCCGCGAGCCCCACGTGAATCCTCAGGTGCGAGCGGCGTTGTGGTCCCCGACAGTGGGAATTGTGGAACCGTGGGATGTGGCGATCGCCGCGGTGGAGAACGCACGGGACAACGGCCTCCACATTCATCTCCACACCGAAGTCACCGCGATCGCTGTGACCGGGGGCCGCGTGCGTGCGGTAACAACCACCCAGGGAAAGTTACCCGTCGATGCGGTAGTGAACGCCGCCGGGCTGTACGCCGATCAGGTGGCGCGGATGGCGGGGTTATCCGAGCCGAACCTCCATCCCCGCCGTGGGGAATACCTCCTGCTCGACAAACCGGCAGGGAAGATGGCGAACTCCGTTCTGTTCCCAGCTCCGGCTGACAACTCCAAGGGAATCCTCGTCCTGCCCACAGTCGACGGCAACCTTCTTCTCGGTCCAACCGCTGATGATCTGCCGGACTTGGCCCCTGATGCCAGCGCGACCACGTCACCGGGACTTACGGCAGTGCTTGCCGGGGCACAACGCCTCGTACCAAAGATAGATCCGCGCCTGACGATCAAGACGTTCGCCGGCGTGCGTCCGGAACCCGCCAGCGGAGAATTCGTCGTCGGCCCCACTAAAGTACACGGGTTCTATCAGGCAGCGGGGATGCGCTCGCCCGGGTTGACCGCGGCGCCGGCGATCGCGCGCTATCTTGCTCAAGAGCTGACACACGCATTAAACATTCCCAAGAAAGCTGTGTTTAATCCGGTGCGGCGGGCGATCCCGCGCTTCTCCGCGCTGGACTCTGATGCCCGTGCCGCCCTGATCGCCGCCGACCCGCGCTACGGGCGGATCGTGTGCCGGTGCAACGCGGTGACCGAGGGGGAGATCGTGGCAGCGATCCAGCGCGGCGCCCGTACTCTCGATGGGATCAAATTCCGCACTCGTGCCGGATTCGGTCGCTGTCAAGGCGGATTCTGCACTGCGCGCATTCTTGCGATCCTGTCCCGCGAACTCGGGGTGCCGCCCGAGGAAGTCCGGTTACGTGGTAATGACGATCGAATCGTCGTTGGGAAGGTGCGACCATGACTGCCTATCACCCTGACGTACTCGTGATCGGGGGCGGAGCGGCCGGGCTCGCCGCTGCGACGGCCGCAGCAGACGCCG
>CAZILO010000139.1:0-3021 GCA_964540085.1 uncultured Thermotogae bacterium | reverse complement strand
AGCCCGGCTCCGCCGAACAGCCCGATTTTTTCCACCTTCGGGAACGGGGCGACGAGGTAGATAACCTTGATTCCGGTATCGAACACCTCGGTCTCAGTCTCTTGGTCGAGGAGGGACGGCGCAGGACGGTGAATTGAGTACCTTTTTTTCGCCTCGACCGGAGGAAGTTCGTCGATTGGCGCTCCGACGATATTGAGCATCCGCCCCAAGGTCTCGGGCCCGACCGGAACTGTGATCGGTCCGCCGGTCGCGATTACCTCCATCCCCCGTGCCAGCCCGTCGGTGGAATCCATCGCGATTGCCCGCACGACGTCGTCCCCGAGGTGCTGCGCAACCTCCAACACAAGATCGGGTTCGCCGTCGCGTGGGATCACTAGCGCGTCATTCACCCGTGGAAGTTTTCCCTTCTCGAACCGGGCGTCGATTACCGGCCCCTTGATCTCAGTTATCGTTCCTGTCGCCTTTTCATCCGCCATTATTCATCCCCCATTCATTTGGTTCACTCTCGCAACGCCTCCGCCCCACCGACGATGTCCGCGATCTCGCGGGTGATCGACTGCTGGCGTGCCTTGTGATAGAAGCGCGTAAGTGTCGTCAATAGGTCGTCAGCGTTGTCGGTCGCGTTTTTCATCGCCTGCCGCCGGATCGCGTGTTCGCTCGTCTTCGTCTCCAACAACAGTGCGAATATCCGCCCTTCGATATACAGCGGCAACGCGATCGCCAGCATTTCGGAGACGTCGCCGGGTTCAAGGATCACATCTCCATCCTTGGGTTGTACTTTAACCGGCAGTAATTCCTCGGTTATAAGTCGCTGCGCGAGATCGGAGATGAATTGCATCCCGACCACAACCACCTTGCCAACCGCACCGCTGGTATAAAGTTCGATTACATCGTGAGCGATCCGCTGCGCGGCGTTCGGAGTCGGCTCTTCGTACAGGTGTGGATAAGCATGCACGATTTCCAGCCACTGCCGTGCGGTGAAGTAGGACTTTGCCTTTTCGCCGCCAGCGAGGAGTTTCCCGTTGCCTGCGGCTAATATCTCTTCCGCCTTGCGGTTAATTTCCCCCTGAAAGCGACCGCACAGTCCGCGATCAGCGTTTAACGCTAGAACCCCAACTGCGTCGGACTGATTGTTCGTCAGCAGTGGATGTGACACCTCCGGCCCCTGCGCGAGCAACACGGCGATGAAGTCCTCCAAATCCGCGACGTACGGGCGTACCGGTTCCAACCGGCGCTTCATCCGCGTCAGCTTGGTCATGGCGATCGCGTTCATCGCCTTGGTGATCTGGCGGATGTTTTCGATGTTTCCAATCCGTCGTTTGATCGCGCGTACGTTCTCCGCCATCGCTACCCTCCGAACCGCTCCTTGAACTCTCGCACTGCTTCCTCCAGTTTCGCTTCGATTTCGGCGGTGAACTCCTGTTTGTCGCGCAGGGCCTCGAAAATGTCCTCGTGGTCGGCGTGGAGAAACCGCAGCCACTCTTCCTCAAACCGGCGCACCTCGGACACGTCGACGTCGGCGAGATGATTGTGCACCCCGACGTATAAAACGACCACTTGTTCCTCAACCGGCATCGGGCGGTACTGATCCTGTTTGAGGATCTCCATCAGCCGGTCGCCGCGGGCGAGCTGCGCCTTGGACGCGTCATCCAGATCAGCGGAGAACTCGGCGAACGCCGCAAGCTCACGATACTGGGATAGCTCCAACCGCAACTCACCGGCAATTTGCTTCATTGCCTTGATCTGCGCCGCCCCCCCGACGCGGGACACCGAGTAACCGACGTTGATCGCCGGGCGGAACCCCTGATTGAACAGATCGGTCTCTAGGTAGATCTGGCCGTCGGTGATGGAAATCACGTTCGTCGGGATGTACGCAGTGATGTCTCCGGCCTTGGTTTCGATGATCGGGAACGCGGTGAGCGATCCGCCCCCGTGTTCGTCGGACAGCCGCGCCGCCCGCTCTAACAATCGCGAGTGGGTGTAGAAAATATCGCCGGGATAGGCCTCGCGCCCGGGCGGACGCCGCAGCAGAAGCGACATCTCGCGGTAGGCAACGGCGTGCTTGGACAGATCGTCGTACACGATAAACGCGTCCTTGCCGGTGTACATGAAGTACTCGGCCATTGCACAGCCAGCGTACGGGGCGAGGTAGAGCATTGGGGTGGGGTCGTGCGCCTCGGCGGCAACGACGACCGTATAGTCCATCGCGTCGTTCCGCTCGAGAGCGTCGACTACGCGAGCGATTGTCGACGATTTCTGCCCGATCGCCACGTACACGCAGTACACATCTTTCCCTTTCTGATTGATGATCGTGTCCACCGCAATCGCAGTCTTGCCCGTGCGCCGGTCGCCGATGATCAGCTCGCGCTGACCGCGGCCGATTGGGGTGAGGGCGTCGATCGATTTGAACCCGGTTTGAAGCGGAGTATTCACCGGCTGACGCTCGATTACTCCTGGTGCCTTGATCTCTGCCTTGCGGCGCTCCTGAGAATCGATCGGCCCCTTGCCATCCTTAGGCCGGCCAAGCGGGTCGACAACACGGCCGAGGAGAGCATCGCCGACGACCGTCTCCAGCACGCGGCCAGTGCGTCGGACCTCATCCCCTTCCTGCACGAGCTCGGTGTCCCCGAACAGGGCGACCCCGACGCTCTCCTCCTCCAGGTTAAGGACAAGGCCGAACACATCGTTGGGAAACTGCACGATCTCCGCGGCCATTGCATCCTCAAGCCCGTACACGCGGGCGATTCCATCCCCCACCTCGACGACTGTCCCCACCTCGCGCATCTCAAGGTCATAATCGAATCCCTTGATTTGCTCCTTTAGGATGGCGCTGATCTCATCCTTCCGCGTTCCGGCCACACTTCCTCCTTATCCGGCGAGCACAGCGCGCAACCGCGCGAGCCGTGCCCGTAACGTTCCATCGATCACCTTGTCGTCACTCTCTAACCGCGCCCCACCGATGAGGGCCGGATCGATCCGCTCTTCGAGCTCGACCTTGCTTCCGATTGCCGCGGCGAGGTG
>CAZILO010000138.1:0-3033 GCA_964540085.1 uncultured Thermotogae bacterium | reverse complement strand
AGGTCCTTTTGTATGATGACTATCAGGTGGTGATTGACGGGTGTGCCGACCGCTGTTTGCTCAAAACGCTCCAGAAAGCAGGAGTCAAGGTTGACCTTGCCTACGCTCTCGATGAGGATTTTGGGTTGGATAAAGCGGCAGGGCCGAATTTTGATGAAGCGACGATGAACCGGGTTGCGGATAAGATCAAAGCGGATATACAAAAACTGATGGCCGCGGACCGTTAACCACGGTCGTTTGTACAATTTAGGATGAAGGAGGATGCAATGGTAACGCGAATCGCAATTCCCACGCGTGGGACTGCTGGGTTGGATGATCAGGTTGAGGAGCACTTCGGCCGCGCGCAACACTACACGCTGATTGATGTTGATAATGGGCAAATTGTAGGCACCCAGGTGCTTGATGTGCCGTATGCTGACCACGGACCGGGTGACCTTCCCAACTGGCTCCACTCCCACGGCGCGAACGCCGTCCTTGCGTGGGGAATGGGGCCAAAAGCGGTGGACTTTTTCAACCAACTGGGCATCGAGGTCGTCACCGGTGCCACCGGTCCTGTGCGCGGTGTGGTTGACGGGTACATCAACGGCAACCTCGAGACGATTGAGTGGGTTGAACCGGAGGGGCACGGCCAGGGGCACGGACATCATCACTGAATGAGGTCCGGTTTCGCAACCGCTCCACGGGGGTATCCCGCCGGTTTCAACCTACAGGGTGCGCGCGAGATCGTATGCGCTCCTAATTGCGTCCTGCGCCTTACCCACGTGACGGGCATCCCCGATCACGTACACCGGAACTTTACCTCGAAGCTGCGGCTCGAGCGGATTATAGCTTTGCATCCCGGCTGCGAGGACGATCCGATCGATTCCGGTTATCACTCCCGCGCTGTTTCCCTCAAGGTATGCAGTCCCGGCGTCAATTCGGCTTACCCGTGTTCCCAGCCGGATTTCTACCCCGTGCGCGGCGAGAGATTGCAATGTCAGTGCTTTTTCCATTGCCTCCATCCCCCGTGCAACCTCGGCGAGCATCTCCACTATGATCACCTGGTTGCCGGCACTGACGAGGCCATTTGCCACTTCGAGCCCGATCAATCCACCGCCAATTACCAGGATTCGCTCCTCGTGTGGGAGGTGTTCCTCCTCTACGATCTCCGCCCACTCGTATTGGGTTAACCCCGGGATCGGAGGAACGGCGGGAACGGCCCCGGTGGCGAGAATCACTCCGTCGTAGCCGGCGGTGGTAAGTTCGGCGCCACTCGCTTCGTGATGCACTACGGAAACCGGGCTTGCGGCAAGCGCGGCGGTATAGTAGTCAATTAGTCGGTGCAGCGACCTCTTGTGGGGTGGAAGGCAGGCGAGGTTGAACTGCCCACCGAGTTGATTCCGCTCGTACAGCACTACCCGATGTCCGCGTGAACTCAGGGTGAGAGCGCACTCCATGCCAGCAATTCCTCCCCCGACGACCGCGTAATTGCGCGCCTTGTCCGGTGCGGCGTCCGCTTCGGGCTCGCGGCCCACGGTCGGATTGACAACGCATCCCAGCCCATGGCCCGACTTAACTCCGCCGAGACAGCCGTCGGCACAGGCAAGGCACGGGCGGATTTCTCCTGCTACCTCACCGCGGCATTTCCCGACGAAGTCCGGATCGGCGACGAGCTCGCGCCCAACCGCCAAGTAATCAGCATTGTATTCGGTAAGTAGTTTGTCGACCTTTTCCTTGCTGTTTATCTTCCCGACGAACACCACCGGGATTCCGATTGCGGACTTTACCGTGGCGGCGAGATCCCAAGTCTTTCCATCGGGGACGAACATGTGTTGGAAAAACCACGGCGGAGTGGAGCAGATCGTCCCGGCGGATACGTGCACTGCGGCTACTCCCTCTTGTTCGAGGACGGACGCGAGGGAGATTGCGTCTTCCACTTTGAGCCCGGTTGGAATCATCTCATCTCCGCTCAATCGGGCGAATATCGGGATTGTGACCGCCGCCCGCACCGCTCGCAGGACGGAGATGGGGAACCGCAGGCGATTATCCCAGCTACCGCCGTACTCATCAGTCCGATCGTTCACCGCTGGCGAGAGGAACTGCGCCAGCAGATAGCCGTGCCCGAACTGGAGCTCGAGCGCATCGAATCCGGCTTTCTCCGCGCGCACCGCTGCGGATGCGAACAAGGATCGGACATGTTCCATATTCGTCTCGTCCATACGGCGTGGGGTGGCGCCGCCGTTCTCGCACGCGCGATCCGTTGAAGAGATGAACACGTTATCCGGGATGTTTGGGTTCGCCATCCTGCCAGGGTGATTAAGGTGCCCGATGGCGCGTGCGCCGTGGGAATGGATGACGGCGGTAAGCGCGCGCAGCCCCGCGAGTTTGTCATCTGCATCGATCCCGATCTGGGTCGGAATCTCCCGCAGGTGCGAACTTAGGTATAGCGGCTCGGGAATTACCGCCCCCACATGGTGGCTCCGGCGGGAATAGAACGCAAGATGGCGGTCAGTGACCTTGCCGTCGCCCGTACCGTATCCGGTTTTTACCGGTGCGAACAAAAACTGATTCCGCAGTTTAAGCATGATTGCCCTCCTCATCGGTGCGCCTGAGTTTTCCATCTCTACGGACAATTGTCAAGCGGTAAATCTGGATCCACTCAGCCTTATATATCCGACTATCGAGGTTAAATTTTCGGCACCGGCGGCATGACTTTGGTGGGGATTTGGTGGTGATCAAGGTCCAGCTGGTACGGAGCCTTGCTAACACACATGTACCTTGCGAGGTCAGAGGGCGCGTGTTATACTGCCGCGATTATTGCAATATTGTGCAATAAAGCAAGATAGGAGTTAGAGCGAGCACTGCACTAACGTAACTTACAAAGAAAGGGAGGAATAGCCATGGCAAACATGGAAAATTGGCAACTGTTACCCGTGTGCTCCAAAGAAGCGGAGGGATTGGATATCGTGCTTGCATGCGATGGCGCAGCATCGGTAGGCCAGGTCGGCCACGCGGTGGCAGTGAAACTGACGAAGGAGGTGGAAGGAGCGCGGA
>CAZILO010000137.1:0-3061 GCA_964540085.1 uncultured Thermotogae bacterium | reverse complement strand
CGTTACTGGCCCGGCCCACGCTGCGTTGCGGCCAGAGGACATCCTGATCTCCGCTACGCCGTTGACGTCGAGCGCGCGCAACTGCCTGCGTGGCCGCATCACCGCGATCACCGACCGCGGCATGATTGTTTACGTTACGGTCGACGTGCCACCGGAGTTCGTGGCCGCGGTCACTCGGCGGTCGGTCGCTGAACTAGGGCTTGCCGTCGGGAAAGAAGTCTACATTTCGTTCAAGGCGTCGGCGGTGCACGTCTTTTAGGAGGAACGATGGAAAATATCGATCGGTTCGGGCGGAAGATCACGTATCTGCGCGTGTCGGTGACCGACCGCTGCAACTTCCGCTGCATATACTGCATGCCCGCATCCGGGGTGCAGTGGCGTCCCCACCGCGAGATTTTGCGCTACGAGGAAATCGTGCGCATCGTGCGGGCGGCAGCCGGGCTCGGGATCAAGAAGGTGCGCATCACCGGCGGGGAGCCGCTCGTGCGCGCGGGAATCGTCGATTTGGTAGCAGAGCTGCATCGTATTCCCGGGATTGAGGAGCTGGTGATGACCACCAACGGGTCACTCCTTGCCCGTTATGCCCGTGATCTCGCCCGCGCTGGACTCAATCGGGTGAACATTAGCCTCGACACGCTGCGCCCGGACCGGTTTCACGCCATCACCCGGGTGGGACGCCTCGATGACACCCTTGCCGGGATCGCAGCGGCGCGTGCGGCAGGATTGACGCCGATCAAGCTAAACGCGGTCGTGATGCGGGGCGTGAACGATGACGAGGTTGTCGATCTTGCCACCAAGTCGCGGGAGGGCTTTCAGGTGCGGTTTATCGAATGGATGCCAATCGGCCCACTGGGAGAGGACTTCACCGCCCGGTTTGTCCCTGGCGACGAGATTAAATCCCGGATCGAGGCCGTGCTTGGCCCGCTCACCCCGGTGCGGGAGGAGGGGCCGGCGCGGGTGTACCGACTTGCGGACGCGGCAGGCGAGATTGGGTTCATCACCGCATTCAGCGCCCCGTTTTGCGCCACGTGCAACCGGATGCGGCTTACCGCCGATGGTCGGCTGCGGCCGTGCCTGCTTGCACCGATCGAGATCGACATCAAGGGGCCGCTGCGCGCCGGGGCGACGGACGCGGACTTGAGAAAGCTGCTCAAAGAAGGAATCGACAAGAAGCCATACGCTCACGGGGTCCCGAGCGAATCTCCTCACGATCGTACGATGTCAGAAATTGGAGGATAAGCCGCGCTGATGTTGACCGCGAAGCGGCACAGCGATAAAAACGGAGGGAAGATGAATACCAACGAACTTAGCCATCTCGATGCCACCGGCCGGGTGCGCATGGTCGATGTGAGCGCGAAACCCGATACCGTCCGCGTTGCCGTCGCCAAGGGCCGGGTCGAGATGTCGCCTGCTACCTGCCGCCTGATCGCGGCGGGCCAAGTGGCGAAGGGAAACGTCCTGACAACGGCGCAGATCGCCGGGATCATGGCAGCAAAACGCACCGGCACGCTGATCCCACTGTGCCACCCGCTCCCACTCACCGACGTCGATGTTCGGTTTGACGTCGATGCCGACGCCGGGGTGATCGAAATCGAGGCGACCGCCAGGTGCGTGGGCAAGACCGGTGTGGAGATGGAGGCGCTGACCGCGGTTTCTGTCGCCGCGCTCACCATCTACGACATGGCCAAGGCGGTCGAACGGACGATGCGCATCACCGCCATTCGGTTGGTGCGCAAAAGCGGGGGCAAAAGCGGGGAGATTGTGTTGGAGGAAGGAAAGTGAGGGTCACCGTGTTGTTGTTCGCATCATTACGGGAAACAATCGGGGCCCCCAAGGTCGAGGTGGATATAGCGGAGGGGGCGACGGTCGCGGAAGTGATCACCACGCTGCGTGCATCCCATCCGGCACTCGTCCCGCACCTGCCGTACGTCAAGACGGCAGTGAACCGGAAGTTCGCCGCTGCGGAAACGCCGCTTCACGACGGCGACGAGGTCGCGCTCCTTCCTCCGGTGGGAGGGGGATGATGGACGATTACGTCGAGATCATCCAGCACCCGATAGACGTCGCTGCGGTCACCGCCCGTATCGTCACCGCGGATATCGGAGCGGTAGCGACGTTCATCGGCGTGGTGCGGGGAAGTGAAAATGGGGAGCGAATCTCGCACCTCGAGTACGAGGCGTATCCGGAGATGGCAATTCAGGAGATGCGCCGGATCTGCACTGAAGTTAAGGAGCGCTGGCCCGCGATCGAACGGGTGGCGATCGTTCACCGCGTGGGCAAGGTGGCGGTCGGAGAGACGGCGGTCGTGATCGCGGTCGCCGCCGCCCACCGCGCCGACGTGTTCGCCGCGCTACGCCACGCGATCGATCGGCTGAAAAAGATTGTTCCCATCTGGAAAAAGGAGATCGGAGAGAAAGGAGCGAAATGGATCTCGGAGAACTGACGGACATGTACCCAATGCTCGAAGTGGAAGAGGCGCGGGCCCGCATTCTTGAACGGCTTACGCCACTACCGGCAGAGACGATCCCGATAACCGAGGCGTTAGGGCGGGTCACCGCGCAGGACGTTGTCGCAGAGTACGATATCCCACCGCACGCGAATACAGCGATGGACGGATACGCGATTCGCGCTGCTGACACCGCTGGTGCGCGCCCGGAAAACCCAGTGCGGTTACGGGTGATCGGCGATCTCGCTGCCGGCTATGTCTCCGACCGCGCAGTGACACCCGGCACAGCAATTCGCATCATGACCGGTGCCCCGATTCCGCCCGGCGCGGACGCGGTTATTCGGTTCGAGCGCGCTACTCGGAATGGCGACTACATCGAGATCACCACTCCGGTGCCAGTGGGAAAGGAAGTCCGCGCTGCCGGAGAGGACGTGCACGCCGGGGACACGGTCATCCCCCGAGGAACGGTGCTACGGCCGCAAGAGATCGGGATGCTCGCCGCGCTCGGGCAACAGGAAGTCGCGGTCACTCACCGACCGCGGGTGGGGATCCTCGCCACCGGAGATGAACTTGTCGAGATCAACGCTCCGCTCGGGCCGGAGAAGATCAGGAACG
>CAZILO010000136.1:0-3106 GCA_964540085.1 uncultured Thermotogae bacterium | reverse complement strand
GAGGTGAAAATCGGAGATCGACTTCTTCGCTTTGGTGACGATCGGATGCTGCCCTGCAATTTTGGTCAGGTTTTTAACCGCTCCTTCCAGGATCTTGGGGTTATCCTTCTCCGCTACACCCATATTGATGACGACTTTCTCCACCCGCGGAACCTCCATCACGTTCCGAAGCCGGAGCTCTTTCATCAACTGTGGTACAATCTCTTGTTCAAATCTCTCTTTAAGTAGCATCTCAATTACCTAAATATCTCCCCGCAGTGCGTACACTTGCGCAATTTATCCCCGTCCACCACGGTGAACTTAATGCGAGTGGGAAGCCCACACCCAGGGCAAATCGGAAGGACATTGGAAATATGAATCGGCCCCTCACGTTGGATGATCCCCGGCTCACGCAGTTTCTCCGTCGCCCGCTGATGCTTGGTGATCATGTGCACGTTCTCAACAATAATCCGCTCGCGATCAGGATATACGACGAGGACTTTACCGACTTTGCCCCGGTCATTTCCCGCAATCACTTTTACGCGGTCTCCTTTGCGCACTTTTTGCATCTTAGTACTCCTCCTATTACAGAACCTCAGGGGCGAGGGAGATAATGCGCATCATCTTCTTCTCCCGCAGTTCCCGGGCCACCGGACCAAACACGCGTGTTCCAACCGGATCGCCCTGATTATTGATAAGCACAATCGCATTATCGTCGAAACGGATGTATGTCCCGTCCTTCCGCCGATATGGACTGCGAGTGCGCACAATTACCCCACGTACGATCTGTCCCTTCTCGATGTCACTCGTCGGTAAGCGCTTGCGCACCGATCCAATTACAATATCTCCGATCTCGCCGCGGCGGCGGTTTGATGGCCCGAGGATGTTGATGCAGCGGACCTGCTTCGCCCCGGAGTTATCCGCCACCTTCAGCATAGTCTGCATCTGAATCACGGTTACGCCTCCGCTTTCTCGATAATCTCTTTCAACCGCCACCGCTTCAGGTGACTCAACGGACGCGACTCCTCGATCCGCACGAGGTCGCCCACTCCAGCGGCGCCGGTCGGGTCATGCGCGTAAAACTTAAAGTGACGACGAATATGCTTGCGATACCGTGGATGCAACCGTACCTCTTCCACGCGCACAACGATCGTCTTATCCATCTTGTCGCTCACGACCCGTCCAATCTTCACCTTCTTCATTTTCTCATCGCCCTCCGCTTTTCCTGGGCAATCGTGAGCACGCGAGCAATGTCCTGCCGCGCTTTCTTCATTTCGGCAGTGTTATCCAACTCCCCGGTCGCCTTTTGAAACCGGAGATTAAACAATTTACGCTTGAACTCACGTTCTTTTTGCTCCAGCTCCTCTAACGTCATCTCGCGCAGCTCTTCCGGCTTCATACCTCTCCCCCCAGCACAGTCTTCTGCTTCAACCGCGTGGGTATCGGCAACTTATGGCTAACAAGCTCATGCAGGCGCTTCGCCTCATCCTCTTTTACCCCAGCGATCTCAAACATTATCCGCCCTGGTTTCACCACCGCTACCCAGTGATCAACCGGCCCCTTGCCCTTCCCCATCCGTGCTTCAGCTGGATGCTTAGTGACCGACTTATCCGGGAAAATGCGGATCCATATTTTGGCGTCGCGGTGGGTCTCGCGGGCGATCGTAGTCCGGCATGCCTCGATCTGTTGGCCGGTGATCCATGACGGTGCCATTGCCTGAATGCCGTAGTCACCGAACACAACCTCACTTCCACGCGTCGCTTTTCCCTTCATCCTACCGCGATGCATCTTTCTGTACTTCGTCCGTTTGGGAAATAGAAGCGGCATTTTATCTCACCTCGTCCTCTCCACGCACTCCCTTGGGCGTGTGCTCGCCACGAAACACCCACGCTTTGACACCGATATTCCCGTATTTGGTGTGCGCCTCGGTAAAACCGTAGTCGATATCGGCGCGGATCGTCTGCAGCGGTACCCGTCCTTCCATCATCGTGATCGAGCGGGCGATTTCCGCCCCGCCGAGGCGGCCGCTTACCTTGATTTTCACACCCTCGGCGCCGGCTCCCATTACACGACGAATCACTTCTTTCATCGCACGCGCGGGAGCAATACGAGCCTCAATCTGCATCGTTACATCCTGCGCTACAAGAGTCGCCTCTAAATCCGGACGCTCGATTTCCTGAATCGAGATTTTCACCTTTTTGTGTGTGAGCTGTTCCAGCACCGCCTGCAGCCCTTGAATCTCCGTTCCTCCCCGTCCAATCAAAATTCCCGGACGGGCAGAGCGGATGACGATCGATACCCGGTCGTCCTTCGGACGCTCGATATTAACCTCAGCAACAGCGGCGCGGCGATAACGCGCGAAGATAAGATCACGAATCTTCTTATCCTCGGCAATATACAACGGGGCAAGCTTAGGATTATACCAGTTAGACACCCATTTCCTGGTTACCCCGACTCTAAATCCAATCGGATGGACCTTCTGCCCCATTATTCCCCCTTGTTATCGCCGACCACGATTGTGATGTGGCTTGTAGGATGACGAATGATATCTCCGCGCCCCATTGCCCGCGGAAGCAAGCGCTTGAGCGCGCGCCCCATATCCACCGTCGCTTTGACCACAACCAACTCGTCAACGTCAACGTTATAGTTATTCTCCGCGTTGGCAATCGCCGATTCCAGCGTTTTACGGATCGGCCGCGCCGCCTTACGGTTGGATAGCGACACAATTTCCAACGCTTCGTTTACGTTTTTGCCGCGGATGGCATCGATTAATAACCGCGCTTTACGCGGCGACATCCGCAGATATTTTGCTACCGCTCTTGTCTCCATGATTTTCTTCCTATGTCAGGCCCGGGGCCCGCTTCTTCTTCATCCCACCGTGACCGCGGAAGGTGCGAGTGGGAGCAAATTCCCCCAACTTGTGTCCGACCATATTCTCCACGATATAAACCGGTACGTGCACTTTCCCATTGTGGACCTTGATCGTCAACCCCACCATTTCCGGGGTGATCATCGAGGCCCGCGACCACGTTTTGATCTCGCTCAGCTCCCCACGCTTGGCACGCTGCACTTTTTTGAGCAGGCTCTCCTTCACGTACGGGCCCTTATTCGTTGATCTTGGCATCTC
>CAZILO010000135.1:0-3131 GCA_964540085.1 uncultured Thermotogae bacterium | reverse complement strand
ATCGCCACTCGCCAGTGGTAGTCGTACTGCAACGTCGCCCAGTACCCCGGCTTGCCCGGGCGCGGGATCGGGTTGGGCGAATTATGCAGCACCATGTTGTACGGCGGGTCCCCGAGCAGTTTTTTGAGCCGGAACAGGGTGCGTTTGAGGATGCGAGCGAACGCCCACCGCTGGTCATCGCAGATTTGCGTGAACTCGTGGGCGTGCTTGCGCGGGTAGATGACAAGCTCGAATGGAAACCGCGAATCGTACGGGGTGAACGCGACGAAGTCGTCCGTCGCCTCGATGATCCGTTCGCCGGATTTAAGCTCCATGAGCATCACATCGCAGAACAGGCACCGCTCTTTTTGTTCGTAGTACCGACGGGCGGTCTGGAGACGGTCGCGTACCCTCCGGGGGATGACCGGGGTGGCGATGATCTGAGAGTGGGGATGGGTGAGGGACGCGCCGGCACGGCGCCCGTGGTTCTTAAACAGGAGCACGTAGCGGTACCAGTCGTTTTTCATGAGCTCGCGCAGGCGCAGTACATAGGTGTCGACGATCGTCTTCACCTGTTCCACGGGGAGATCGGGAATCTCCCGGTCGTGGTGTGGCGTTTCGATTACTACCTCGTGTGTACCCACCCCGTTCATGCGGTCGTAGATCCCGTCCACCGCGGTGCGGCCAAGCTCGGGGTAGTCCTGCATCGCGGGAAACTTGTTTGGTACCACTCGCACCCGCCAGTCTCCATCATCTCCGGTGGCACGGTAGATCTCCGGTGGGGTCATCTCCTCGTTCCCGGGACAAAACGGACAGTTGCGGGGGGAGCGCTCGGGCTCATTATTCTGTTCAGTATGATAGTCAGATGGGCGTTTCGCCCGCTCGGGAGCGATGATCACCCATCGATCAGTTATTGGTCCACGTCTAAGTTCTGGCAACCTTCCTCCTTACATGTGCTGAGTGTGTCAGGGAAGGATAACCTGTTTGAGGAGTGTGAGCCAGTCGGTGAGTAGCCGCGGCATAAGGAACTTTTCGCGTACGTGCTCGCGCCCCGCTGTCCCTAACTGGGTGCGGAGGTTGGGATCGTTGAGGATATCCAACACCCGTGCGCTCATCGCTTCGTAGTCCTGCGGGGCAACAAGGTAGCCGGTTTTACCGTCTTCGATCTGAAGCGGTATTCCACCCACGTTCGTGGCCACCACTGGTGTCCCCTTCCACAGCGCCTCGGACACGGTTAGCCCAAATCCCTCTTTGAGGGACAACTGCATGATGACAGTTGCCGCTCGCTGGAGCGCGTTTACCAACACCGGATCGGTTGCGGTGATCAGATGGACGTCGTGCAGTGCCGCCGCCCGCTTCGCCACTTGTTCGTAGATCACCGGACCTTCGGGGTCGTCACTTGCCATGTTGCCGAGCATCACTAGCCTGGTGTCCGTCTCTTTCCGCACGCGGGAAAACACTTCTAGCACCCCGAGTGGGTCCTTCCACTTGTCAAATCGGGATACCTGCACGATAAGCGGCTTGTCGTGGGGGATGTTGTATTCGGCCAGCTTTGCGGCGACTTCGGCGTCGGTTAATGGGCGATTGATCGCGGAGAACGGGTCGATTGCCGGCGGGATGACGTGCGTATCCACCGGTAAATCGGCTTTTTTGAACGATTCCGATGACACGACGACTGCGTCATAACGCAACACATATGGTTTAAGTTTTTCCCACACGTCTTCGTTGGGGTTAGATAAGTCGATGTGGCAGCGCCATATCCACGGGCCTTCCTTGTTGCGGTAGGCGATCATGGGAAGCGGTTGCGGATCGTGGACGATCACGACATCGTGAACGATCGGGGTGTAACGGGCGAACGCCTCATTTATCCGAAGATAAAGAGCGATTTCGTCGTCGCTGATGGTCACGCGTTCTCCCTGCAGGCCGTTATGAAGCTTTTTCGTGGCCTGAAACAAGTCCGGCTCGCCGTAGAGCAAGCTCCAATCTACGTCCAGGCCGATCTCGTTCAGTAGCGGCACGATCGTTTGCAACATCCCCGCAACTCCGCCGCCGTGGTAGGTAGCATTCACGTTCAACACCCGCAATTGGTACATCCGCCGTGCAATCGCGTAGATGCGGGCGATCGGTTCCGCCCCGATCAAATCAAGATAATCCTCTATCCGCATTGAGCCTCCTTATTGTGGTAATGGGAGCGAGAGAAACCCGGCAGGCACGGTCGTCGACCACAGTTGGAGATCACATCCGGCTGGTCCGTCTACTCGCGGCCCTGATAATTTTTCATCATCCCAGTAGTAAAGCTCTACAAATCCCAATTTATCCAATATTGACCCCACCCGCGCCGCTGTTGCCATTACCTCCGGCAATCCATGGTGCGCCGCCCCCAGAGCGATGAAATACTGATCCATCGGCCAGACTGCCCCCAGGTGATAGGCGGTGGGGGAGTACTCCGGCTGGTGGGGTGCGTAGGTGCGGTACCCAACCGGGGTCGCCAAATGATGCGCGCCGGCGGCGATGTGTGCAAGTCGATCCGGTGGGATGTCGTCCGGTTCCAAATACGCGAGCATGTGAATGGCGTCCGACGAGATTCCAGCGATCGCTCCTGCGGCGTCGCGGGCAATGACGGGGTAAGCGATGCTGCTATCCCACAGGTCGGTGAACAGACGTGTCGCCATGGCATTCGCTGTTTGGGTCAAATATATCGGGCTGGTAGCAAGTCCGAGCGTCTCTCCCAGCCGTGCCGCCGCCCGCAATGCGGCGATCGCCTGGGCGTGTGCTAACGTGTACACTACAGGGTAAACGGGATCATCGCGGCCGGGAAGGTGCGAATCCTTCCAGTACGTCGCCCGCAGGGCGTACTGGTCGGCGCCGCAGTTACGCGGATCCTCTATGAATAGGTCATCATCGATGTGGCGCAGGAGGTATTCGGTCGCCATCTGGAGGGAACGCCGCTGAGTATCGATCAGTTCGGCATCTTCGGTCGTGCGATAGTACTGATCGGCGACGATGAGCAGCAATAGGCTGACATCGACCGCGTTGTACCGGGTGACCAGATTGCGGATCGTGACCGGAGTATACTCGTGTAATCCCCGTCCCGGTTCCTCGCCAGTTGTCGGATTGGATTTTTGCCCCATTGTGGCACAGACGAACAGAAT
>CAZILO010000134.1:0-3133 GCA_964540085.1 uncultured Thermotogae bacterium | reverse complement strand
CGTGGAATCCCTCTCTCCCCGGGGCAAAGGTGGAGGACACATTTCTGATCACCGCGGACGGATTAGAGAATTTAACCTACGATCCTAACTGGCCGATGGTTCCCGTTGATGGACGCCTACGCCCATGGATACTCATGGATCGATTATGACAGCGGCATCGACTCCTGTTCGCCTACTCGAGGAACAATTTGGCCCGGGGGAATCCCCAATCGTGGCCCGAGCGCCGGGGCGGATCAACCTGATCGGGGAACACACCGATTACAACGGTGGCTACGTCCTGCCGTTTGCCATCGATCGCATAACCGAGGTCGCCGTCCGTCCACGCGCGGACCAACACGTTCGCATCTACGCCGACGCATTTCACCGTGGGGCAGATTTCACATTACCAGCGGTCGCGATCCCGCCCACCGGTGGGTGGGAAGATTACCTGATCGGGATCCTGAACGAGCTTTCCCGATACAAGCACCCCAAATTCGGATTTGATGGTGTTATCATCGGTGACGTGCCCCGGGGCGCGGGGTTAAGCAGTTCAGCGGCGCTGGAAATCGCTGTCGCCGTTGCGCTTTCCCGTATGTATGGGATTAATCTGTCCGGGATCGAGCTGGTTAAGCTGTGCCAGCGGGCAGAAAACAGGTTTGTCGGCACACAGTGCGGAATAATGGATCAGTACGTGTCCTATTTCGGCAAAGCGGGGATGGCCGTTTTGCTCAACGCGCGGACTTTAGAGCATCGATACGTTCCCCTCCCCCTCCGCGGCGTGAGTCTCCTCGTCGTCGACAGCAAGATCAACCGATCGTTGGGAACGAGCGGATATAACGCACGCCGGGCAGAGTGTGAACAGGCGTTGAGGCTCGTGCAGTCAGCATTCCCCAACCGCCAGGTTACCACGTTAAGCGATCTCACCCCAGATGCCCTCGACCGCGTTTCATCCGTCCTCCCGCCGCTCCTTTTCGCCCGTGTGCGCCACGTCGTGGAGGAGAATGCCCGCGTCTTCGCCGCAGTGGACGCGTTGGGACGGGATGACTACCGAACACTGGGAGAACTTCTGTACGCGTCGCACGCATCGCTGCGCGATCTATTCCAAGTGAGCACCCCAGAGCTTGACTTTCTCGTCGATTGGGGGGAAGCGCATGGCGCACTCGGCGCCCGCCTTGTCGGCGGCGGGTTCGGCGGTGTGACCTTGCACCTTGTCCCTAACGAAATCAAACCTGACTATACCGCTGGCGTTGCCGCCGCCTATCAAATGCAGTTTAACCGGCGCCCAGAGGTGATTGACGTCCGCCCCAGCCCGGGAGCTGAGGAACTGAACCGGTACTGAATCGATCGGTCCCGGGGATACTCCTGTATTTTGTATTGCCAACCGGTGGTGACGTTGTTATTCTCTGGCCGATGCAAACGATGTAAAGGAGGCGCAGTGGAGGGGATGGAAGGGAAGTGTGCGGTCATCACCGGCGCTGCGTCGGGGATCGGACGCGGGACCGCGGATTTCCTGCGGCGGATGGGGGCTGAGGTCGCAATCCTCGACGTCGATGAAGATCGGGGGATCGTCACTGCGGATGCACTTAGTGCCAGCTTCTTTCGTTGTGACGTCACTTCAAGTGCGGATTGTGCGCAAGTAATTACAGAGATCGAGAGGACGTTAGGGCGAATTGACATCCTGGTGAACGCAGCTGGAGTAATTGTGCGCAAGACGGTGGTTGAGCTCCTCGAAGCCGAGTGGGACCGGGTAATCGATGTAAGCCTCAAGGGAATCTATCTCATGTCCAAGTACGTGATTCCGGTAATGGCACGAACCGGCGGCGGAAGCATCGTTAACATCAGCTCGGGGTGGGGACTAAAAGGTGGACCACGGGCGGCTGCTTATTGCGCAGCGAAGGGCGGAGTGGTGAACTTGACACGGGCGATGGCGATCGATCACGCCGCTCAAGGAATCAGGGTAAACTGCGTTGCTCCCGGAGATATCGACACTCCGTTGTTGCGCAGCGAGGCGGCGCAACTCGGGGTGGACGAAGCAGCGTTCCTCGCCGAATCGGCCGTCCGTCCACTTGCGCGGCTGGGAACTCCGCTCGATGTGGCCAAAGCGGTCTACTTTCTTGCGAGCGACCTCTCTTCCTGGGTGACGGGGGCAACGCTTGTGGTTGACGGCGGCGGGATCGCCTAATAGGAGGTAACCGTGACACAACACAATTACCATCCCTACATTCCGAATTCCGTTCCGGAAATTAGGGATGAAATGCTCCGCGCGATTGGAGCAGGTTCGATTGACGAGCTATATGAATTAATACCGGAATCGCTTAGGTTCAGGGGGGAAATGAACCTTCCTGAGCCACTCACCGACGAATACTCGCTTGACCGCCACATGCGTGCCATTCTCGGCAAGAACGTAACCACCGCGGAGCATCTGAGCTTTCTTGGCGGTGGGTGCGCACCGCACTACGTCCCGGCGGTTTGCGATGCGGTAAACCAACGCTCGGAGTTTCTCACCGCCTATGCCGGTGAACCGTACGAGGACCACGGCAGATTTCAGGCGTTGTTTGAGTACGCGAGCATGATGGGCGAGCTAGTGGAAATGGATGTCGTGAGCGTGCCCACCTACGACGGTTCTCAGGCGGCAGCGAGCGCGCTGCGGATGGCGGGCAGGATAACGGGCCGAAGTCGGGTTCTGGTTCCCCGCGTCATCAACCCAGATCGGGGGTCGATTATTGCAAATTATTGCACGCCCGCACTTGCAGTGGAAGAGATCGATTACGATCCGCAGGCTGGCCTCATCGACATTGATGAGGTGGAGCGCAAACTCGGTGCTGATATTGCGGCGGTGTACTTCGAGGTTCCCAACTACTTTGGCGGGATCGAGACGCAGGCTGCGGAGATTTCGGAACTGGCGCATGCGGCCGGAGCATTGGTAATAGTGGGGGTCGACCCAATCTCTCTCGGCGTCCTTGCGCCGCCGCCCCGTTACGGTGCGGATATTGTATGCGGAGAGCTCCAGCCCCTCGGGGTACGGATGCAGTACGGCGGCGGTCGCGGCGGCTTCATCGCCACCCCGGACGAGGAGCAGTTTGTCGCCGAATACCCACTGCGCCTGTTTGGGATCGCGCCCACTGTCGATCGCGCGTGGGGGTTCGGAGACGTT
>CAZILO010000133.1:0-3137 GCA_964540085.1 uncultured Thermotogae bacterium | reverse complement strand
ACGGGGTAGTAACCCAACAAGGACACGCTGACGATCCCCATTGGCAACTGGGCGGCACGTTTAACGCCGGCAACAGGTCAGCATCCTACGATCCAACGACACACACGTTCACCGCAACGTGGAACGGCGGCGACTACTCCGATACGTACTTGCAGATTCGCTTCAATGCCGCTGAGAACTTCGTCGAGTACTTCCATGCGCGTCAGACGCTACTGTCATGGGGTTGGTGGACAACCTACGAGATCGAAGGCTATGACGTCCCCTATTCGCACAGCGATAGTGATTATCGCTATTTCCAGGTCACCGGCGCATCTACCCACACCATCCTTACCAAGTGTGTGTACAAGTCGTGGTCTAAGTCAGTGGGCACGGCGTCTTCTCCCTATCGCGCGCTGAAGGGGCAATCGGTAGCGAACGTTTCCAGCGATAGCACAAGCTACATCCGCATTCGCATCAACAAGTAAGGCGGAAAACAGTAAGCATTCGTACTGAGGCCTCCTTGCTCGCTCCGTGGTTGCGGGGTACCCTTTGGTCATCATGAGGGTGCGATGCAGTGCGGGTCCGGTTTTATCCGTTGTCATCGGCCCGATGGTGCAATCCGCCATCGGGCGGCACTTTAGAGCAGGGCATCCTCGCCCCGGCGGTCATCGCCGCGTTCGCCAACTGCTCGGAGGCACGACATGCGTTTGATCGCTGACCTCCACATCCACTCGCGTTATTCACGGGCAACCAGTCCGCAGACGGATCTCCCCAATCTCGCACGCTGGGCGAAGATAAAGGGGATTGACATCCTTGGCACCGGCGATTTCACCCATCCGGATTGGTTCAATGAACTGAAGGCCAACCTCGTCCCCGAGGGCAATGGGCTCTACACCTACGCCGGTGTCAGGTTTATGCTCACCGTCGAGATTTCCGCAATTTGGTCGCAGGCGGGCAAAGTGCGCCGCGTTCATCTGGTGGTGCTTGCCCCATCGTTGGAAGCGGCCGCACGCATCAATCAAGAATTGGGCAAAATCGGTAACCTCGCCGCCGACGGACGTCCGACGTTCGGAAGCTCGGCTGTTAAACTGGCTGAGATCATCTGGAATACGGTGCCGGACGCGGTTGTGATCCCGGCACACGCGTGGACCCCGTGGTTCTCGGTGTTTGGATCACGCTCGGGGTTCGATTCGTTGGAAGAGTGCTTCGGGCCATACACCAACCGCATCTTCGCCATTGAGACCGGGCTATCAAGTGATCCGCCCATGAACTGGCGCCTGTCCGCCCTCGATGATATCACGTTGATCTCCAATTCCGACGCCCATTCCCCAGCCAAGCTCGGGCGTGAGGCGACGGTGTTCGATTTACCTGAACCGAGCTACGCCGGCATTATCGCGGCGATGAAATCCCGCGATCCAACGCATTTCTTAGGGACGATTGAGTTCTTCCCCGAAGAAGGGAAGTATCACTACGACGGCCATCGCGCCTGCGGCGTGGTTCTGTCTCCGCGCGAGGCGATCAAGCTCGGGAACCGGTGCCCAGTGTGCGGCAAGCCGCTCACGATCGGGGTAATGCACCGGGTGGAAGACCTCGCCGACCGCCCCGAGGGAGACGGACCCACAATTCGCCCCCCGTTCCGCAGTCTCGTTCCGCTCCCGGAGATCATCGCCCAAGCGCGCGGAACCGGGGTGAACACAAAGGGGGTAACGCACGAGTACGATCGGTTGATCAAGCGGTTTGGAAACGAGTTTCGTATCTTGCTTGACCTTCCGCAGGAGGAGCTCGCGCCCGATGTACCCGCGCGTATTCTCGCTGGAATCACGAGAGTGCGGCAGCGCGATCTTGTAATCGCGCCCGGCTACGACGGCGTGTACGGTACGATAAAAATCCCACTCACTGCGGAGGAGCCAAAACAGCTCGGGCTGTTTTAGAACGCGGCGTGCACCGCCGCGCGCAGATCCTCCTTTATTTCTTCTGGGGCGAACGCGGCCTCGGCAGAATTCAAAAGCATCGTTTTCACCTGATCGTCAGACAGAGAGAATGCGTCGATCACCGCCGTCAATTCGTGTGTCACCGTGATCCGCGACATCAACCGGTTGTCGGTGTTGATCGTGATCGGAATTCCGAGGTCGAGGTAGCGCTTGAGTGGATGCTCGGAGTAGGAGTTCATCACTCCGGAGATCTGGAGGTTGCTCGTCGGGCACACCTCAAGCGGAATTTGGTGTTCAGCAACGAATCGCTCCGTGGCCGGGTCCTGGTAGAGGTAGACGCCATGCCCGATCCGATCCGCCCCGAGATCGACCGCTTGTTTAATGTGGTCCGGGCAGCACCCTTCCCCAGCATGGATCGTCACATGCAGACCAGCCTCGATTGCAGCCTCGATTGCCGCTTTGTGAATCGACGGCGGAAAGTCCCGCTCCGGACCGGCAAGATCAAACCCCACAACACCCGCGTCACGGTACTCCGCTCCCAGTTTGGCGGTCGCGATCGCGTCCGCATCCGGCGCTTGTTTCATTCCGCATAGGATCAGTCCCGTCCGGATCGGGAACTCCCCCTCCGCCATGCGCATCCCGGACAGGACGGCTTCCACAACCCGATGCGGATCGAGCCCACGTTGTAAATGAAGCAGCGGTGCGAACCGGATCTCCATATAAATTACGTGTTCCGCCGCCGCATCGGCGCACAGCTCGTACGCCGCCCGTGTCAGCGCCGCCTCGGTTTGCAGGACAGCAACGGTGATCCGAAATGCTTTTAAGTACTCCTCTAAACTGCACTGCCCCGGTGGGGTCAACGCGGATTTGAGGTCCGTCGGCAGGGTGGCCCGTATCGGGGGCGGGAGCGCGTTCGCCAGTTCGAGCACTGTTTCCAGCCGCATCGAACCATCGAGGTGGACATGTAAGTCAAACTTGGGAAGATCAGCGATGGTTTTCATGCTGTATCTTAAACCGGATCGCGGCTGCGATTCAAACATAATTTCGTTTGTAGGCAAGCGCGTTTGTGTACATGTGGTCGTTGTTAAACAGGAGATAGACCTCATCGGCAGCAAGCGCGGCAACCGTTTCCGAGAGCCGGTGCAGATCGGCTGCGGTGTAATCGTAGCGGTACATACGCTCACCCGGAGGGGCGCCGTGCAAACGTAAGTAGGCTATCCCTTTGGT
>CAZILO010000132.1:0-3194 GCA_964540085.1 uncultured Thermotogae bacterium | reverse complement strand
GGTACGAACACTCGTTCGTCCACGCCGTGTACGAGCTTACCACTGCGATCGCGGAAGGGCGCACGCCTGAGCCGAGCTTCTCCGATGGAGTAAAGGCCCAGGCAGTGCTGGACGCGGTTGCGCGCTCGGTGGAAACGCGGGGATGGGTAACAGTGGCAAGCTGACCGTGTAGTTTCGGAGCACCACTACAGTCCGCGCATCCCCTTGACGAAGTAGCCCCCCAACCCAGAGGCGGCTACGGCCACGCCACCGGCGATGATAAGCAATGGTGCGGCGATGATCACGAGCAGGCTGCCAATTACCGCGAGGGCGATTGGCTCCAAGCTGCTCGATACGGCTTGATCAGCGGCGAATACCCGTCCCTGCATTTCGTTGGGGGCGTGCGTCTGAAACACGACCACGCTCAGCACGTTGGCGATCGCCGCTGCCGCCCCCACGATAACCAGCGCGCCCATCGACAAAATCAAGTGGCGTGATAGCCCGAACAGCAGCAGCGCTCCTCCGAGTACGGCGATGCCCCACATGATTCCCAATCCGTAGCGCTTAACCCGTTTGATGCTCGCCGTCAGTAGACCGCCGATCAGCATCCCCACCGAAATCGCCATCGCCAACAGGCCAAACCCCTCCGCGCCGGCGTGAAGTACATTCTTGGCCATGATTGGGAGCAGAACGTTCATTGGAGCGAGGAAGAAGTTTACCACCCCAAACAGGAAGATAATGAACAACAGCGCGTGCTGGCGATAGATGAACTTAAACCCGGCGATGATGTCAGCGATCACGGGCCTGATGCCCGTTGGTATCTCCACCCGCGGTGACGGGAACAACGCGAACAGCAGCGACGCGCCGGCGAGGAAGAACGTGACCGCGTCCAACCACATCGTCGGTCCACTGCCGAGGAACGCGACCAGCACACCGCCCAATGCCGGCCCGGCGATCCCGGCGCTGCTCGCTGATATCTGGTAAAGCGAGTTGGCGCGGGTGAGCTGCTCGGGGGAAACCAGGTTGGGGATCGACGCCTGCAATGCCGGTTGATGGAAGATCGTCGCTGTCGCTCGCAACAGCGCGAACATGTACACCTCCCACAGCGTCACTCTCCCCAGCAGCAGAAGGGTGGCAGCAGTTCCGATGACTAACCCATTTATCAGGTTCATTGCGATCATCAGCTTGCGCCGGTCGACGCGGTCGATCAGTGCGCCGGCGATTGGGCCGATGATAACGTTGGGAACCGCGCTCGCGATCGCCACGGTCGCCAACGCCGCTGCCGATCCGGTCGTTTCCAGCACCCACCACAGCAATGCAATATAGGTGAGCTGGCTGCCGAACAGCGATACGCTTTGCCCACCCCAAACAAGGATAAAATTGTGATTATGCCAGACCGAGGCCACTCTCCCCATAAAAATCAGTATATATGCCGTTAGCTAATTATTCCAGGGCAATAGCCGCGGAAAGAGCGGCATCGGCATGCAAAGCCGCAGTATCAAAGATAGGAACCGGAGAATCGCTTTGTCCAATCAGGAGCGGGATTTCGGTGCAGCCGAGAATGATCCCTTGTGCCCCGTTATTGACGAGGTCAGCGATCACGCTTTTGTAGTAGTCTCGTGCCGGAGGGCGGATGATCCCTTGCGTGAGTTCGGCGTAGATGACACGGTGAATCTCAGCACGCGCTGTTGCATCGGGGATGAGCGTATCGATGCCGTGCAGCGCCAATCGAGCGCGGTAGAACTCACCTTCCATCGTGTAGCGCGTTCCCAGGAGCCCGACGCGAGACAGCCCCTTTTCCTTGATCGCCGCGGCGGTGGGATCGACGATGTGGATGAGTGGGAGCGGCGACTCTGCTTCGACTTCGGCGAACACACGATGGAGCGTATTCGCCGCGATCAGGCCGATCTCCGCGCCAGCAGCGTGGAGAGTGCGAAACGCCTGTATCATCTCCCGTGCCATCGCATCCCAATTACCCGTTTCCTGCCAGTCGACGAATCGCTGGAACGACACGCTGTAGATTAAGATCTCGGGATAGCCGTAGTCCCCGAATTGGCGCGTGTACTCGCGGGTTATCCGCAGGTAGTAACTCACCGTCGATTCCGGGCTGACACCGCCGAGGATCCCGATCTTTTTCATCGACTCTCCCCCAAAACGATCCGGGCCCCGTCTCCAGGACCCGGTGAGTTCACGCTATTGGTACGGTTCCACGACCTTGACGACCTCAGGGTAGTCAATCCCGAGCCGCTTGAGGGTCGCGATCTTCGGGACACCGTCTTTCGTCCAGCCGCGCCGTTCGTAGGCGGCATCACACAGCTTTTGATACTGTTCCTCGCGGAACTTCCGCAGTGCCGTCAGCTTCTCAGCGGTCGTCATCCCGGTCGGATCGATCCCCACCTGCTCTTTCAGTTGGTTGTCGTACCGTTCTTGCCGTGATTCATATTCCTCCTCAGTCACCGGCCCGGCGGAGCGATACGGGATTTGATCGTACTTGCGCGTTCCGTAGCCGAGGCGGAGGTTGAACACGCGCTGGAAGTTGTAGGCACGCTCGGACTGGAGGATCAGGTCGTCGGGGGTCACCTCAACCCCGGTGATCCCGGAGAACAGGTCGCAGTAGTTCTTCACGTGGTCGGGGACCTTCGCGGCCTCGATCCCGGAGAACCGCGTCTGGTTGTCGGCGGGCTCGATGTCGTTCCACGGGAGCTTGCACATCCCGACGAGCCCGAACCAGGTCCGCCACATCGGGAAGTAATGGAGGGCCTCGGCCTTGTCCTCGAAGCTGGGGATCTGGTTATTCACCATGTCCATGAAGATCAGCCACGCCTCGTCGTGTTGCGGCCCCTTGAGCGCGAGGCCGTAGCCTCCCTGCATGGCGAGCGACTCCTTGGTGACGTACTCGGAGTACTCCATCCCCTTGCACTCCATCCCGATGTCGTCGAGGAACCTCCGGTCGGCCCCGAACTCCCGGACGAAGTGGTCCTTCATCCTCCGGATCCCCTGCCCGGCGATCTTCCCGAACCCCTCGCCGCGGGCCATCTGATGGAGGAGTTCCAGGGCGGCGTCGGCGTTACCGAAGTGAAGCTCGAGCCCGCCGGTCCGTTCCCTGTTCAGGATCCCGGCCTCGTAGCACTCCATCACGAACGCCGTTCCGGTGGTGAACGAAATCGTGTCCAGCCCGTAGGTGTCGCAGTAGAAATTCATCTCAAGGACGAAAT